>DASUDM010000081.1:0-3732 GCA_036275575.1 Sphingorhabdus sp.
TGCGGCAGCAGGGCCTCCAGCTTGCCTTCGTCGACTGTGCCCGTGCCGTGCAGATCGACATAGACCGAGAGCGGTTCTGCAACACCGATGGCATAGCTCAGCTGGATGGTGCAGCGGCGGGCGAGGCCTGCGGCGACGATATTCTTGGCAAGGTAGCGCGTGATATAGGCTGCCGAGCGATCGACCTTGGTCGGGTCCTTGCCGCTAAATGCGCCGCCGCCATGCGGGCTTGCGCCGCCATAAGTATCAACGATGATCTTGCGGCCGGTAAGGCCTGCATCGCCATCAGGGCCGCCGATTTCGAAACGGCCGGTTGGATTGATATGATAGACGGTATTGGCGGTGAGCAGTTCGGCAGGAAGCACGTCGGCAATGACGCCTTTCACATAATCGCGCAACTCGGCATATTTTGCCTGATCGCCTTCGCCATTGTGCCAGAAATAACCCGGTGCGTGCTGCGTGGAAACGACGATCGCGGTTGCTTCGACCGGGCGCTCATTGGCGTAGCGCAACGTGACCTGGCTCTTGGCATCAGGCTCCAAGAATGGTGCCTTGCCGGATTTGCGGTCAGCGGCCATGCGCTCGAGAATTTTGTGACTGTAATCAAGCGTTGCCGGCATCAAATCCGGGGTTTCGTCTGACGCATAGCCAAACATGATGCCCTGGTCGCCAGCACCTTCATCCTTGTTTTCGCCGGCATCCACACCCTGGGCGATATGCGCCGACTGACCGTGCAGATTGTTTTCAAAGCGGAAGCTTTGCCAGTGGAAACCATCCTGCTCATAGCCGATTTCCTTCACCGTTTTGCGCACGGCGGCTTCGATTTCTTCCTTCGCGCCCGGGGCCCAGTCGCCATTTTCGTATACGCCCTTGCAGCGGATTTCACCGGCGAGCACGACCAGTTGGGTCGTCGTTAGCGTTTCGCACGCGATGCGCGCCTCGGGGTCTTTTGAAAGGAAAAGATCGACGATGGTGTCGCTGATCTGGTCGGCGACCTTGTCGGGGTGGCCTTCGGAAACGGATTCAGACGTGAATAGGAAAGAGTTACGCATGGTTTTCCCAGTTAGTGTTGCTGTGTCTGCGTATAAAGAAAGCTTTATGTGCTGCGCGGTGCCTTAGCGGGAAGCGCGGCGTCGGGCAAGCGGCATCAATGCCAGTGCGATGAGCAGAAACGCGAAGGCCAGCGGCAGGATGTTGCCATAGCGCGCGAACAGCGTCGGCGCTTTTGCCATCGGCAGGCGCGCGTCGATGCGGCCTGCCTTCCCAAGCGGCAAGCTTTGGACGATGCGACCTTCGGCGTCGATAACGGCGCTGATCCCTGTTGGCGTCGAACGGATGACGGGCAGGCCCTCCTCAATCGCTCGAAGCCGCGCCTGGGCAAGGTGTTGCGGTGGGCCCCAGCTGCCGAACCAAGCATCGTTTGATGGATTGAAAATGAAATCGGGGCGGTTGGCGCGGTCCGTGACCTGGCCTGAAAAAATCATCTCGTAGCAAATCTGCATCCCGACTTTAATGCGTCGCCCGTTGAAAGGAAGGTCAAGCGTGCTCGGCCCCGGCCCCGGCCAGAAATCGATCGTTCCCGGAACCAGCCGCGTTGCTCCCAGCGGCTCAAGCAGCCAGCGCAATGCCAGATATTCGCCATAGGGAACTAGGTGCGCTTTGTCATAATGGGCAAGCAGCTTGCCCGCACCGTCCATTGCCGTCACGCTATTGCGTGCGCCGACCAATTGGCGGTTCTGGTCGAACTCCAGCCGGTCGACACCGGTCAGCAATACATCGCCACGGTTCATCAGGCCTGCCAGCAACAGCCGCGTGCCTTCGGCGCTTTCGCCTGGCTGGAACTGGTAGGCTCGCGCCGGATAGCCATTCTCAAGCCGCCAGGGAATGGCCGCTTCGGGCCAGAGGATCAGGCGGGGATTTGCATCCGTCGGCTGGCTATGCTGCGCGAGGCGCGAAAAATTGACCGCCTCATAGCCAGGCGCATATTTGTCTATTTGGCTGATATTTGGCTGGACTATGGTGAGGCTGGCTTGGCGTGAATCCAACGCTTTGCCCCGTGTGGCGGCATCTATGCTGCTAGCATCCTGGGCGAGCTGTGACAGCATGAAGAAAAGCCCTGTCGGCACGGTCAGAAACAAGGCTCTGCGCCATTCGCGCATTGCTAAGAGCAGCAGCGCGCCTGTGGCAAGAATCACAAACCCGGAAAGTCCGTATGTGCCGACAAAGATCGCCGGCGATGCGGCTTGCCCGATGGTGATTACGCCCAAGGGATTCCACGCAAAGCCGGTAAACACCCAGCTTCGCAGCCATTCGGCGATGATCCAGCAACCTGCAAAGGCAAGGATGAAAGGCAGGGTGACGTTCTTCGCGTCAACAAGTCTGCCCAATCGCCAAGCCCCCCAGCATGCCAATGCGGGGTAGATCGCGAGATACAGCGCGAGCAAGAACACCGCTATCCAGCCCAGCCATGCCGGCATGGCCGCCTGATAGGTGAAAGCGGTGGCGATCCAGTTGTTGCCGATGCAGAAATGGCCGACGCCAAAGATCCAGCCGAGCAGGAAAGCACGTTTGCCGCTTTCGGCCTTGGAAACAAGGTGCATCAGGAGCGCAACGCAAAGCAAAGTCAGCGGCCACAGGTTGAGCGGCGCAAATCCGGTTGCCGAAATGCCGCCTGTGAACAGCAATGCAAGGCCACGATATTGTTCGATTTTCGCCATCAGTTTCGCCATCGATTGCCGACATGGCGTTCGCAGCGGGGAATTGCAATCGCGCAAAGTTGTTGCTTGCCGTTCAGGCCGCCGGTGCTAGCTATTTGGACATGCCGATGACCTCATTGCTTTTGCTGCTGACAACCAATCCACCGACGCCACTGACCGAAATGCAGATGCGCGATATCGCCTGCGTGGCGACGATGGCGTTGGCAGTGGGCGAACGCTCTGATCTGGCGAAACCTGCGAAACGCTGGTCGGGCATTGTCGGACAGCGCGTGATGGACGAAAGCGGGCAGCCGCGCGAGTTGGTTGCGACGGCTATGATCGAATCTGCAAATGCCCAAGCAAGGCTGACCGAAGGCGTGGAAGCGCGTAACCGGCGAATCGCGGCTTGCCAGACAATCATGTATAGCGAACTTGCCGCTGTCGATGCGGCTTCCGCACCCTTGCCCAAACCCGTGGACAACAAATGAGCCTTAGACCCTTTCACCTCGCATTTCCGGTGCACGACCTCGCAGCGGCGCGGTTGTTTTATGGCGATCTACTTGGCTGCGCAGAGGGGCGATCGTCCGATCACTGGATAGACTTTGACCTTTATGGCCACCAAATCGTCGCGCATCTTGATCCCGCGATGACGCCGCGCCCGATCCACAATGCAGTCGATGGCCATGATGTGCCGGTGCCGCATTTCGGGATCGTGCTGACGATGCCGCAATGGGAGGATTTGGCTGACCGGCTGAAGGCCGCAGGCGTGCGCTTTGGAATCGAACCTTATGTCCGCTTCAAGGGGCAGGTGGGGGAGCAGGCAACGATGTTTTTCACCGACCCCAGCGGAAATGCGCTTGAGTTCAAGGCTTTTGCTGACGACAGCCAGTTGTTTGCGACCTGATCAGGTCCGCTGGAAAACCTGCTCCATCGTCGTCACGCCAGAGCATTTGTCGCTGGCCTTTGATCCGCCACCTGCAAGCATCGTGAAGGCTACGAAGCCGCCAACGACAATGATGATGAAACCGGCGCTGAC
>DASUDM010000082.1:0-2016 GCA_036275575.1 Sphingorhabdus sp.
AGTACCTTGTAATTGCCGATAATTTTCAAGCGAACATCGTTGGACGCAAACTCATCGATATCCGATTTGATGAACGCGCGTAGCAGCCCCATCAAATCATTGATCTCGTCTTCCGGGCGCTTCCAGTTTTCGCTGGAAAAGGCATAGAGCGACAAGGCCTCCAGACCGGTTGTCGCCGCATGGCGCACGATATCGCGAACGACCTCGACACCCTTTTTGTGTCCAAGCGCGCGCGGAAGATGCTTTTTCTTTGCCCAGCGACCGTTGCCGTCCATGATGATGGCAACATGGCGCGCGCCATGGTTGCCGGCCCCGCCATTTTCGGGATCGACCTGCTTTTGCGGCCTCGCTTTTGAGGACCGCAGGCCGATCACTGGCTCATGATTTCCTTTTCCTTGGCCGCAGCAGCTTCGTCGATGGCCTTGATCATATCGTCGGTCATCTTCTGCACCTCTGTTTCAAGGCGCTTGCGGTCATCCTCGCTGATTTCCTTCTTGTTTTCGTCGGTCTTCAGCGCGTCATTGGCATCACGGCGCACGTTGCGAACAGCAATTTTGGCTTTTTCCGCATATTGCCCCGCCAGCTTGGCCAGTTCCTTGCGGCGCTCCTGCGTAAGATCAGGGATCGGCAAGCGGATGGTCTGGCCGTCTGTGATCGGATTGAGGCCGAGCCCGGCCGAACGGATCGCTTTTTCAACCGGCGTCACATTCGATCGGTCCCAAACCTGCACCGAAAGCATCCGTGGTTCGGGCGCGCTGACCGTCGCCACCTGGTTGAGCGGCATGTTCGAGCCGTAAACCTCAACCACCACCGGGTCGAGCAAGGTGACATTGGCACGACCCGTGCGCAGGCCGGAAAGGTCGCCCTTCAGCGACTCTACAGCGCCCTTCATGCGGCGTTCGACATCGGATTTGTCATATTGCGGCATGGTTCAGTTCCCTTCCTGTTGAACGACGGTGAAGGTGCCGCTTCCATCGAGCACCTTCAGGATATTGCCCTGTTCGCGGATAGAAAACACCACGATCGGGATATTGTTATCACGGCATAGAGCGACCGCACTTGCATCCATGACCTTCAGATTATCCGAAAGGACACGGTCATAACTCAATGTTTCATAACGCTTTGCGGTCGCGACCTTCTTTGGATCGGCATCGTAAACGCCATCAACCGAGGTTCCCTTTAACAAGGCGTCGCATTTCATTTCGGCTGCGCGCAGTGCCGCGCCACTATCAGTGGTGAAGTAAGGCGCGCCGACACCGGCCGCGAAAATCACTACCCTGCCCTTTTCCAGGTGCCGCTCGGCACGGCGACGGATCACCGGCTCGCACACTTTGTCCATTTCGATTGCCGACTGGACGCGTGTCTGGACGCCCAGTTGCTCGAGCGCATTCTGCATCGCAAGGGCGTTCATCACCGTCGCGAGCATACCCATATAATCGGCTTGAGCCCGGTCCATTCCCTTGGCGGCGCCGGCCATTCCCCGGAAGATATTGCCGCCACCAATAACGAGGCAGATTTCAAGGCCCGTATCCTTCGCTGCTTTCACTTCAGCAGCAACGCGGGCCACGGTATCAGGATCGATGCCGAAGGACTGGTCGCCCATCAGAACCTCGCCAGACAGTTTCAAAAGAACGCGGCGATAGCGGCCATTGGCCATAAAATCCTCTTTCCCCAACTGCAGATGCAATAATGGCGCCCTGCTATAAGAGCGGAGCGCCATATCGCCAAGGCCTTATCCCCTGCATATCAGGGGACGGCCAGATTTTTAGGCGCCGACTGCAGCAGCCACTTCGGCTGCGAAGTCCGACACTTCCTTTTCGATGCCTTCGCCCAGCTGGTAACGGACATAATCCGCCAGCTTGATGTTCTTGCCGACAGCCTTGGCGGCCTGCGCAACAACGTCAGCGATCGGGGTTTTGTTGTCCATGACGAACAACTGCGAAAGAAGCGCGTTTTCCTTCGCGAACTTCTTCACGGCGCCTTCGACCATCTTTTCGACGATTTCAGCAGGCTTGC
>DASUDM010000083.1:0-10345 GCA_036275575.1 Sphingorhabdus sp.
TACCGAATATAGCACCGAAGGCTGGAGCGATTATGAGCGGGTTTATGCGCGCAGCTGGAAACCCGAAGAGGGTAGCCCCGAATTCCTGCGCCAGCTCGCCGAACGTGAAGGCGCTTCCGGGGCATTGCGTCTCGGCCTTGCCTATATTGACGGCAAGCCGGTGGCGGCACAGTTCTGGACGGTGGAAAACGGCAAAGCACTGATCCACAAACTGGCACATGACGAGCGGCACATGCAGGCATCGCCAGGGACCCTTCTGTCCGCAGCGCTGTTCCAGCATGTTATCGATACCGACCGGGTCGACTTGATCGATTTCGGGACCGGCAATGATGCCTATAAGGCCGAATGGATGGAAGAGGTTCGCAACCGTTATCGGCTCGAGATATTCTGGCCCAACCATCCGGCGAACTGGCCGCACATTGCCATCCGCAAATGGCGCGCCTATCGCGCTTCCAACTGACAAAAGAAGAGAGAAGAAATGCCCTTCGTTCCCGACAGCGTTGAAACCACGATCCGCGAACTGCTCGTCGATGTGCTAGGCGTTGCTCCTGCCACGGTCGCCGCGATGACCGATGATACGCCTTTGTTCGGCGCACTGCCCGAGCTCGATTCGATGGCAGTCGCTGGTCTGCTGACCGAGATGGAAGATCGGCTGGAAATCATGATCGACGATGACGATATCGATGGCGAGCTCTTTGAGAGCTTTGGCAGCCTCGTAGCCTTCGCGAAAGCCAAGGTCAGGGAGTGAGCCCGCGTCCCGAATTTCGGACCTATAATTTTGCAGGGCATGACGAGCATGTCCTTTGCTTTGGCACGGGATCATCGCGCCGGATATTGATCATCCCCCCTTTGTTCGAGGAAATGAACCGTTGCCGCCGCATGCTGGTGCAGGCGATGCGCGCTCTGGCCGAACGCGGCGCGGGGAGCGTGTTATTGGACTTGCCGGGGTGCAATGAGAGCCACGCGGCGCTGGAGGCGCAGAGCCTTTCGACATGGCGCGAGGCTGTCGTAGCCGCAGCAACACAACTGGGCGCAACACATATGGCCTCGCTGCGGGGCGGTGCCTTGATTGACGATGGAGCCGTTAATGTGCCGCATTGGCGCCTGGTCCCAGCCAAGGGTTCCAGCCTGCTCAAGACCATGATCCGCACACGCATCGCGGGGGATAAGGAGGCGGGCAAGCAGACTAGCGAAGCGCAATTGCTGGCCGAGGCACAAAAGGCGCCGATTGAATTGGCGGGCAATGTTCTCGGGCCTGCGATGGTGGCTGAACTCACTAATGCCGAACCTAGCGAAATCGTACAACTCACGCTGCGCCTATTGGGGCAGGACATTGCCGGCTCCCCTTTGTGGCTTCGCACCGAGCCGCAGGATGACCCTGCCATGTCCGCCGCAATCGCCGCCGATCTCGATCAATGGAGCGCGACATGCGTCGGTTGACTGAGTTCGACTGCGAGGGCAACTGGTGCACCGCAACGCTGGACGAGGGTTCAAAAACCACCGGCCTGCTGATCGTCAGCGGCGGGAACGAAATCCGCAGCGGCGCGCATGCGGGGCAGGCCGCATTGGCGGCGCATATCTCGGCTTTGGGCTTTCCGGTGTTCCGTTATGACCGGCGCGGGGTTGGCGAGAGCGAGGGCGACAATTGCTGCTTCGAAAGCAGCGCGGCAGATATTGCAGCCGCCGTGACAGCATTCCGCAACGAAGCGCAGCATCTCCAACGGATCGTTGCCTTTGGGAATTGCGATGCCGCGAGTGCGCTAGCCCTGTTCCACGCGGGGCTGCCGGTCGACAGAATCGTTTTGGCCAATCCTTGGGTGATTGAGGTAAGCCCCGAAGCGGAAGCGCCCGCGCAACCATCCGCTGCTGCAATCCGCGCCCGCTACTGGGCGAGGCTCAAAAATCCACGCAGCCTGATTGATCTGTTCACCGGCAAGATCGATCTCAGGAAACTGGCAGGCGGACTAGCACGCGCTGCGCAGAATGAGGCGCCGACCGGTCTGGCCCAACGTATAGGTAACGCCCTTTCTACCGCTACTACGCCGACAACGATATTACTCGCCAACCATGACACCACAGCGATGGCCTTTATCGCGGAATGGAAGGGCAGCGCCTTCGATGACGTGCGTTGTCGTAGCGACATCAAAGTGCAGATTTTGGACAGCGCATCGCACAGCTTTGCCGATGCTAGCTCCAAGGCTTGGCTGCGGGAGCAGATCGAGAAAACGCTGGTTGGATAGAGCCTAAGCGAAGGTGCGTTCGATGAACCAGAAAGCCGAAATCGTACCTATGCCATAAGCTGCGAGCCGCAATGCCGGGTGCATGAGGGCACCAGCAAAGCGGCGAAGCAGTTCGAGCAGCACAAGCGACAGCGCAACAATGACCAGCTGTCCCGCCTCAACGCCCAGATTGAATGTTAACAAGGCGGTCGGCACGTCACTTTCGGGCAAGCCGATCTCGTTCAAGGCACCTGCAAAGCCGAAACCGTGCAGCAGGCCAAAGCCAAAGGCGACCACCCAGGGAATGCGCTCGGAAAGGCGCGGCTGATCAGGACGCTTCTTCACAATCTCGACCGCCAGAAACAGAATGGAAAGTGCGATCACACTTTCCACCGGCCGCTGCGGCAGGCCGAGAAAGCCCAATGTAGTGCCGACGAGCGTGATCGAGTGCGCGACGGTGAAGGCGGTCACTGCCTTGGCGATCGTCCAGAATCCGCTGAGCAACAGCACCAGCGAGACGACAAACAGCAGGTGATCGTAGCCGAACAGGATATGCTCAACCCCGGTGACAAAATAGGTGCGCGCCACTTGCCAGCGATCGGGCTTTGCCTTGATTTCTGCCCTGGGCTCCGAAGGGGTCAGGCGCAACGCCTGCACCGGTCGCCCATATGGCTGGACCCGCACCAGCACGTCGGTCTGTGACGCTTCGAAGTTCGAAAGGCCGATTGCCTTTCCGGACACGTCTCCCTTGCATGTCACCGATGAGGTTGTGACCAGCGAAATACCGGAAACCGCGCGCCTGGGCTCTTGCCCGATTTGGCAGTTTTCGGGGAGAACAGGTTGCGTCTGCGGTGACAGCCCGCCGCGCATCGGGGCCTTCCAAACCAATGTCCATGCGCCAGGCGAATTCTCTGTGAATTCAAGATAGCCCGGGCGCAGTTCATCAGCATGTAGCGGGGCAGCCAGCAACAGGCCTAGCAGAAGCAAAATTGAGCGGATCACGGCTTCGCAATCTTGATCGTATAACCGTCGAGCAGCGCCTGGTAGGCCGCGGCCTCGCGCGCCTTGATAGTGGAGGCACGCCAATCATTCTCGACCGCTTGGCGGACGTCCACCAATTTGGGCTTATCGGGTGCCTTAACGGCACGGATGCGCACCATATGATAACCGAAACCGGATTGAGTCGGCCCAGTCCACTGCCCGATTTTGGCTTTCGCTAGTGCTTCAGCAAAACCTTCGCCAAATCGCGCGCCACTTCGCCCTGCAGCGCATTGTCAAGTGTGCGCGGCAAGGAAATCGACTCGCCCAGCTTGGTCCAATCTCCTCCAGCCGCGAGTTCCGCCTTCACGCGTGCGGCGGTGTTATCTCCCTGCCCCAGATAGATCTGATCAAAGCTATAAGCTGCATTGGCAGTGTAACGGGCCGGATTTCGATCGAGCCATGTCTGTAATGTCGCATCGTCGGGCGTCGCGTTTTCGACCTGCGCTGCCGCAAGATATTCCATCTTCGCGCGCAGGCGGCGGCGGATGACGGTGTCGTCTTCGTCGAGGCCGAGCCGCTTTGCTTCGCGGTAGTAGATTTCACCTTTGATATGGTCGCGGATCAGGCCGTCAATCTCTGCCTGCGTCGGCGGGCGCTGCCAAGTCTGCTGCCAGCTTGCGACCAGCCGCGAGACTTGTTCCTCATCGATGGTGATCGTCCGGCTGGCGGGATCGACTTCTTCTCCGCGCCATGCGGAAAACAGGAATACGGCCAAGCCTGCCAAAAGGAAATGCACCAGCGGCTCGCGCAGCAGCGGCTTCAATCTCTCACGTAAATGCATGTCCCTCCCAAGACGCGCCGTTGGGGCGCTAGAGGTTCATGCCAGCAAAGCCATGCTGCGCCAAGCCACTACGGCAGCGGTCAGACGACCGCCGCCAGTTCCGAAGCCTGCTTAATCGCCCGTTTGGCATCGAGTTCCGACGCTTCATAGGCCCCGCCGATCAGATGTGCCTTCACGCCGCCCGCTTCGAGGGCATCGAAAAGGCCGCGAGCCGGTTCCTGCCCGGCGCAGATGATGACCGTATCGACATCAAAGGTGCGAGGCTCGCCATTGACTAGCGTGTGCAAGCCGTCATCATCGATCGATAGATATTCGACCCCTGCAATCATCTCCACCCCGCGCCGTTGCAGCGTGATGCGATGCGTCCAGCCGGTGGTGCGGCCAAGGCCCTTGCCAACCGCGCTGGTCTTGCGTTGCAGCAGCGTCACCTGCCGGTCGTTGCGCGCGACAACCGGCTCGACCCCGGTCACGCCGCCGCGCGGGTGGTTTTTGAAATCGATGCCCCATTCGCGCGCGAAGACATTGATATCGAGTGCGGCAGATGTGCCTTCATGACTGATCAGCTCGGCGACGTCGAAGCCTATGCCGCCGGCGCCCATAATCGCAACCTTCTTGCCGACCAGTGCCTTGCCCTGGATGACATCGATATAGCGCACCGCCTTGGGGTGATTGATGCCCGGGATCGAAGGTTTGCGTGGCTCGATACCGGTGGCAACAACGACTTCGTCAAAGTCTTCGAGTTCCTCAAGCCCTACGCGCCTGCCAAGCTTCAATTCAACTCCGGTGGTTTCAATCCTACGACCGAAATAGCGCAGCGTCTCGTAAAACTCCTCCTTGCCCGGAATGCGCTTGGCGAGGTTGAACTGGCCGCCAATCTCGTCCGCGGCGTCGAACAGAGTCACCTTATGACCGCGCTCCGCCGCCAGCGTCGCGAATGCCAGACCGGCAGGGCCTGCACCCACCACCGCAAGCCGCTTGGCGGCCTGCACCGCGGGATAGTCAAACTCCACCTCTCGACAGGCGCGGGCGTTGACGAGGCAACTGGTGAGCTGACCGGTGAAAGTGTGGTCGAGGCACGCCTGGTTGCAACCGATGCAGGTGTTGATCTCATCCTCACGGCCCTCGCGCGCCTTGTTGACGAGATCCGGATCGGCGAGCATCGGACGCGCCATCGAGACGATATCGGCATCGCCGCGCGCCAGAACTTCCTCTGCGACATCGGGCATGTTTATGCGGTTCGAGGTGATAAGCGGGATCGACAATTCCTTGCGCAATCGCCCGGTCACCTGAGCAAAAGCGGCGCGCGGCACCATGGTGGCGATGGTGGGGACAAAGCTTTCGTGCCAGCAGAAATGGGTGCTGATAACATCGACGCCTTCGGCCTCGAGCGCCTTGGCTAGGCTCACCACCTCATCCCAGGCGAGCCCGCCTTCAAGCATGTCCATGGCCGAGATGCGGAAGATCAGCACGAAATCGGGGCCGACCGCGGCACGGGTGCGCCGCATCACCTCGATCGGGAAGCGCATCCGGTTTTCCCAGCTACCGCCCCATTGATCCGTCCGCTGGTTGGTTTTTTCGACAAGGAATGTCGAAATAAGATAGCCAGCCGATCCGATCACTTCGACCCCGTCATAGCCCGCTTCCTTGGCGAGCGCGGCGCAGCGGGCGAAGGCAGCAATCTGCTCTTCGATACCGGCTTCATCGAGTTCGCGCGGGGCAAAGCGTCCAATGCGTGATTTGACCGGCGAGGGCGCGACACAATCGGGAGTGCCAGCGAGCGGTCCGGTGTGCAGGATTTGCATGCAGATCTTCACGTCCGGGTCGGCGGCGTGGACGGCCTCGGTTACCTGCTTATGCAGCGCAACATCTTGCGGCGTGATCAGCTTGGCGCCCATACCCGCAGTCTCGTGCGGTCCGATACCGCCAGTGATGATCATCCCCACCCCGCCTTTGACGCGCTCGACGAAATAGGCCGCAAGGCGCGGCCCGGCATCGGGCAAGTCTTCAAGCCCGGTGTGCATCGAACCCATCAGGATGCGGTTCTTGATTGTCGTGTTGCCAATTTTCAGTGGCGAAAAGACATGGGGGTAGCGGGCGTGGGTCATGGGTTCGATCCTGCTGATAGGCTTATTCGGGGGTGTATTCGGGTTTGCGCTTCTCGAGGAAGGCACGCATCCCTTCGGCAAAATTCTTGCTGCCGGCGGTCATCAACTGGTTGCGGTTTTCGATCGCCATTGCAGCTTCCAGACTGCCGGCATCGATCGCCATGTTGAGTCCTTCCTTGGTCATTCGCAGCCCCATGGGTGATGCGTTGAGCAGATCATCGACCCAAGGCTGGGCGGCGGCTTCCAACTGGTCGTCTGCAACCACCTCCGCCACCAGCCCTATAGCAAGCGCGCGTTGCGCCTGAATGAAGCGCCCCGTCAGCATCAGTTCGGAGGCGATCGACGCCCCAACCAAACGCGGCAGGAAATAGCTGACGCCCATGTCACAGGAGGACAGCCCGATGCGGATGAAAGCGGCGTTCATGCGCGCGCTTTCGCCCGCGATGCGGATGTCGGAGGCAAGCGCAAAGGCAAAGCCACCGCCGCAGGCTGGGCCATGGACGAGCGAGACGATCGGCTGCGGGCAACGCCGCATCTTGATATAGACATCTGCGAGCCAGCCCTGGAAACCGAAGCCGCCGCCAAAGGGAATGGCACCCGGATCGCGCCCGCTATTCTCTTTGATGTCGAGCCCGGCGCAATAGGCCTTGCCCGCCCCGCGCATCACAACCACGCGCACGGTCCGGTCGTGATAGAGCTTGCCGAAATAATCGTTGAGTTCGCCGACCATTTCGGCCGAGATCGAATTGAGCGCCTCAGGCCGGTTGAGCGTCAGCCAATCGACCTGCCCGCGTTTCTCGACCAATATCGTCTTATAGCCTTCCGGCATGCCTCGCTCTCCCATGCTAAACACTGTTTAGCACTTGCATAACGAACAGTGTTTACTATGGCAAGGGTTATGGCTGTGCTGCTGACAGATGAACAGGTTCATGACGTTCGGGAGCGTATCCGGCAGGTTGCGGAGCGCCAGATTGCGGCGCATGGCATAGCCGCACTGTCGTTACGCTCAATCGCGACCGAGCTGGGCTGGACGGCGGCTTCGCTCTATCGTTATTTCGCCAGCAAGGCCGAATTGCTCGATGCCTTGCGTGCAGCCGCGCATAACCGCTTTTCGGAACGGATCGAGGCTGCGCACGATAGCACCGATGATTTGTGGGAGCGTTCGCGGGCTATCGGCGATGCCTATATCGATTTTGCGATGCAGGAACCCGCTGCCTACCAAGTGATGTTCGATTACCAGCAGGAAGAGGGCGAAAAATCGGACGAGTTGCGCGCTGCCGAACGGCGTTCGCATTTGACGCTGACGACCTACGTCCGCGAAATGGCCGAAGCCGGATTGCTTGAAGGCGACCCTGATATGATCGCCCATGCCTATTGGGCAACGATCCACGGGCTGATTGTGTTGCGCATGGCGGGCAAACTCGATTCATCACCCGGATTCGATGCGTTGCGCCATGCCGCGATGCGGCTCATCACCCGCGGGGCACGGCCTGGCAACGGATAGCCGCTCCGGCTGGCGTGTGAAGTGATCGCCAACTAAACCGCGAAACATAAAAACTCGCACTGAGGCCAAAGCTCCGTTGGAGCTTCCGGCAACAGGCTGATCGACACGATGATCGAACCCGTCGACTCGGAGTCTGCATAAATGCACGGCAGGAAAATTGGCTGACACCAACATTCATAATATTGGCTCCCACCTTGTCCTCGTTTGCCCATGGCTGGCGTGAACTGTCTATTGCGTCGCCATTCTCGCCCTGTGACACTTGCAAAACGGTTGGTTCGAACAGCAATCTGGACTCAAGTTGCTCGGCGCAAACATATGCTTGTCTGAGGGAGGACATCGCATGGCCAGAACGGGTTTGTACTTAGTTATATTGCTTGGTTTGTTCGCGGCGTTTGCTTCAAACTCAACCGCAGGCGCCACTGAACCTGATGTGCGAGCCGACGCTCAACCTTGGTTGATATCGAATGGTATCCCGGATTCTGAACTCTATGTGCCGCGCCATATCGAAAAGGCTTACCAAAAGGGCACCCGAAGCCGTGATGGCAAGCCAGGACCAAATTATTGGCAGAACCATTCGACGCACAAGATCAAAGTCTCGGTCGCCCCGCCGAGCAGGCGCGTGCAGGGCGAACAGGAAATCGTCTACACCAACAACAGCCCCGATCCTCTGCCGATTCTGATCTTCCGGATGTATATGAACGCCCACCAGCCCGAGGCTATGCGCGAAGCCCCCATAGGCGCCGATTTCATGACATCAGGGATCACCGTCGAAGAATTCAGCGTCGACGGGCAGCCCATGGAATGGAACGACCCGAAAAGTCCGTTTGCGGCGATCAACGTGCCTGGCAGCACGATACATGGCATCGCCTTGCCCAAAGCGCTCCCAGCCAAAGGCAAGGTGACAATTCGGATGCGTTGGCACTATGATCTGGTGGCTGATAAGAGCTGGAAAGAAGGCGCTGTTGACAAGACGAGCTTCTTCCTGGCCTATTTCTTTCCCCGCATCACCAACTACAGCGACGATAGCGGTTGGGATACGCGGCTTTTCACGATGGGGCGGGAGTTCAACAACGACTTTTCGGACTTTGAGGTTGAGGTCGTATCCCCGCGCGACTTCGTCGTCTGGGCCACGGGAGAGTTGCAGAACCCCAATGAAGTTTTGCAGCCCAAGATCGCTGCGAGCCTGAAAGCCAGCGAAACGAGCGACCGCGTGACGACCATTGCCGAGGGGTCTGACATCAGCGGCGGCAAGGTCACGAGCCGCGCAGAAACTTTGAGTTGGAAATGGCGTGCGGCGCATGTCCCGGATTTTGCTGTTGCACTGAGCAACCATTACCGCTGGCAGGCCTCCAGCGTCGTTGTGGACCCCGCGACAGGACGTCGGGCGGGGGTTCAGGCGGCATACGCCGACACTGCGACCGACTTTATACCAATGGTGGAATTTGCCCGGGACGCGCTAACCTTTGCGTCGACCAAATATCCGGGCGTCCCATACCCATATCCCAAGACCACCATTTTCCAAGGCACAGCGGACGAAGAATATCCGATGATGGTCAACGATGGGTCGAACATAGGCACGGAAGAGGCCGCACGCTTGCCCGAAAATGCCTTTACCGGCTTCGTCGCTGCACACGAAATCCTGCACAGCTGGTTCCCTTTTTATATGGGGATCAACGAAAAACGGTATCCCTTCATGGACGAAGGCTGGACGACCGCCTTCGAGTATCTCCGTAACCGTGAGGTTCTTGGCGTAAAGGCGGCCGACGACCTGTTCCGGCATTTCCGGGTGGAGCTTGTTCAATGGCCGACGGCGGGCTCTGGAAGTGAATTGCCGATCATAACGCCGCACGACTCCTTGTTCGCGCAATCTGCAGTCTTCCCCTTCAATCAATATGGCAAGGCGGCTCTGGGATATCTGGCGCTCAAGGATCTGATGGGCGATGCCGCCTTCAAGAAGGCCTTGCACCACTTCATGACCGACTGGCACGGCAAGCGCCCGTTACCGTGGGACATGTTCAACAGCTTCAACCATGCGGGCGTCGGCAAACACAACTGGTTCTTCAAAAACTGGTTCCTCGGCTACAACTTCATGGACCTGAAACTCGCCGGCGTGCGCAGTGAAGGCGGCACGCACACCGTGTCGGTGCACAATGAGGGCGGCATGGCGATGCCATTCGACCTTGTCCTCACCTACGCCGATGGCAGCAGCGAACGTGTGCACCGCACACCGGCGGTCTGGCAAGACAATGGCCGTGCAACCGACGTCACAATAGCCGGTGGAAAGGCGTTGAGCGCGGTCACTTTGGACACCGGCATTTTTGTCGACTTCAATCCGGCGGACAACAATTGGAAGCCATGAGCGTGAACACCGGAGCTTGATGGGGAGAACAGGCATGACGGCCCAAAACGGTATTCTCAAACGCGCGATTCTGACGGCGCTCATCTACATCGGCATTATGGCTGTTGGCATGTACGTGACCGGCCATATTGCCGGGATCACCTACGGCGACCCGAAAATGGTTCGTGTTCTCTTCTACTTCGAAGTCGTCATGAGCCTGCTGGCCTTGTTCATGGCGCGTCGCATTTTTGGACGCGTGCAATGTGGTTTCAGTCCGGCCGATTTGAGCGGGCTATGGTGGATGGCCCCTAACTTCCTGATCCTTGCCGCGCTCTTCTACATGGCGCTATCCGCCGG
>DASUDM010000084.1:0-3237 GCA_036275575.1 Sphingorhabdus sp.
AAATAGCGCAGCGCCGCCCACTGTCATTTTTCTTTCTTGAACCCATAGCCGAACTGTCACGGTTCCCTCGCAAATTCGAAACAGCACACGCCTAATGCCCCGCTCGCAACAATAACTGCGAGGGAAAAACATGCGTACCGCCACTCTCTTCCTACTGACCACTTCCGCGCTGTTTTCAGCGCCTGCCTTTGCCCAAGATGCCATTCCGATTGCAGACGAATCGACTGCGGAAAATGAAATTGTCGTCTTTGGCCAAGGCCAGACCCGCCAAGTCCAGGAAATCGATGTGAAGGATGTGCTGATCCTCGCGCCTGGCACCAGCCCGCTCAAGGCAATTGAAAAGCTGCCCAGCGTCAATTTCCAGTCGGCAGATCCGTTTGGCACTTATGAATGGTCCAGCCGTGTAACGATCCGTGGATTCAATCAGAACCAGCTTGGCTACACGCTTGACGGTATCCCGCTCGGCGATTCAACCTACGGCAACAATAACGGCCTGCATATCGGCCGCGCCATTTCCGCAGAGAATATCGGTGTTACCCGTGTATCGCAGGGCGCTGGTTCGATTGGCACGCAATCGACCAACAATCTGGGCGGCACGCTCGAATTCTTCTCGCTCGACCAAGCGGACGGATTTGGAGCGGACGCCAACCTTACTTATGGCTCCGAAAATACCGTCCGGGCATTCGCTCGGGTCAATTTCGGAGAAAGCGACGGCATTCGCGGCTTCATATCGGGCACCTACCACAATGCCGAAAAATGGAAGGGCGGCGGCGATCAGCGCAATTGGATGATTAACGCCAAGGCGATCATCCCGGTCGGCGAAGCCGAATTCGACGCTTATTTCAGCTATTCGGATCGCGCCGAGCAGGATTACCAGGACCTGTCACTCGAAATGATCCGTCGTCTGGGTTATGATCACGATAACTACTTCCCTGATTTTGCGACCGCCATTCGCGCCGCACAGGGCATTTTCGTGGCCCCAATCAACAATCTCGACGATAGCTATTATGATGCATCGGGTCTGCGAAAGGATACGCTTGCAGCCTATGGCCTGACCGCACCGTTGGACGAAGGCGTGACCTTCAAGATCAAGGCTTATTACCACGATAATACCGGCCAGGGAACGTGGGGCACACCTTATGTGGCAAGCCCGACCGGCGTACCCATGTCGGTGCGCACCACCGAATATGACATCCAGCGCGGTGGCGTGTTTGGTTCGCTGGAGGCTGAAGTTGGCGATCACACGATCAGTGTTGGCGGCTGGTATGAGCATAACGACTTCACCCAGGCACGTCGTTTCTATGCCTATGAAAGCCTCACCAATCCGGGGCGTGATCACCAGAAGTTTATGCGCAACCCGTTCTTCACGCAGTGGCTGTTCGATTTCAACACCGACACGTTGCAATATCATGTGCAGGATAAAATCAGCATGGACGATCTGACGATCAACCTCGGCTGGAAGGGCTTTCAGGTTAACAATGAGGCTGATCCACGCGTCCAGGGTTCGCTCGCTGCCGGCAAGATCAAATCGCGCGACTGGTTCCAGCCGCATGCCGGTGTCGCTTACAAGCTGAGCGGCAATGCAGAGGTTTTCGGCGGCTTTACGCAGGCGACCCGCGCCTTCGTTTCCTCAGCGACCAGCGGACCGTTCTCGACCACACAGGCAGGGTTCAACGCGCTGCGGGCTCGCGGCCTGAAACCGGAAGAGTCTGATACCTATGAGCTTGGTGCGCGCTTCAATAACGCCACATTCAATGGTGTACTGGGTGTATATTATGTCAACTTCCGCAATCGCCTCCTCGGCATTCCGACAGGCCCAGGAATTGTTGGCAACCCTTCGATCCTTCAGAATGTCGGCTCGGTTCGCTCGCTTGGTTTCGAAGCTGCGGGCGATGTGCGCCTCGGCGGGGGGCTCACCTTGTTTGCATCGTACAGTTATAACGATGCGACCTATCGTGACGATGTCATCGTTCCGGGCGTGGTTCCTGTGACCATCCCGATCAAGGGCAAGTCTGTGGTCGACACGCCGAAGCATCTGCTGAAAGGCGAGATCGCTTATGACAGCGACAGCCTGTTCGGCCGTATCGGCGCAAATTATATGAGCAAGCGTTACTTCACCTACACCAACGACCAATCGGTCGGCAGCCGGGTGATTGTCGATGCGACGCTCGGCTATCGTTTCGATATGGGCATGCGCAAGCCGATAGAGGTTCAGCTCAATGCCACCAACCTGTTCGACAAACGCTATGTTTCGACCATCGGGTCGAACGGCTTTGGCAATAGTGGTGACAACCAGACCTTGCTCGCGGGCGCCCCGCAGCAGTTCTTCGTGACGGCAAAGGTCGGTTTCTGATGCGCACGATGCCTCGCCTGATTGCTGCACTGGCTGCCTTCATTCCGGCGGCCAGCCGGGCCGAGCCGGTGCTGCTGATATCGATCGATGGGCTGCAGCCCGCCGATGTGATCGAGGCCGACAAGCGGGGCATCAACATTCCCAATCTGAAGCGTTTCATCAAGGAAGGCAGCTATGCCAGCGGCGTCGTTGGCGTGCTGCCTTCGGTCACTTACCCGAGCCATGCGACACTGGTTACGGGCAAGAGCCCGGCCGAGCACGGTATAATTGGCAACACCGGCTTTGATCCGCTGCAAATCAATCAGTCGGGCTGGTATTGGTATGCCAGCGATTACAAAGTTCCGACGCTATGGGATGCTGCCGCAAATGCTGGGCTGAAAACCGCCAATGTCCATTGGCCCGTTACCGTCGGGCAAACCTCAATCCATTATAACCTGCCGCAAATCTGGCGAACCGGGCACGAGGATGACATCAAGCTGATGAAGGTGCTGGCGACACGCGGATTGGTGGACAAGCTCGAAGCATCGCTAGGCGTCGCCTATGCCCAAGGTATCGATGAGAGCATCGCGGGAGACGAAAATCGAGCGCGTTTTGCCGAGGCATTGATTCTCTCGGAAAAGCCGGATTTCATGACAGCCTATTTCACCGCGCTTGATCACGAGCAGCATGAAAAGGGGCCGGACACACACAATGCGCACCGCATATTGGAACGCATCGATGTTATCATAGGCAAACTGGTCGCCGCCCAGTTAAAGGCGCATCCGGATGCAGTGATCGCCATCGCATCCGACCATGGATTTTCCGCTACGACGACTGAGATCAACCTGTACCGCGCCTTTATCGATGCCGGGATGATCCAGCTGGGCGCTGATGGCAAGATCAAG
>DASUDM010000085.1:0-3996 GCA_036275575.1 Sphingorhabdus sp.
CGGTGTTCGAAGCCGCGCGGATCAGGACGATTTGCTTGCCTTCGACATTGGTGGCGTGCTTTTCGGCTTCGCTGCGACGGTTGGCATTGTCTGCCTCGATCTTAGCGCGGTTGGCTTCGAATACCTTGCGGTTGGCTTCGTTGGCGCGGAGCGCCTTCTTGTTCGGAAGCAGGTAGTTGCGGGCATAGCCATCCTTGACGGTGACGACGTCACCGATGTGGCCCAGCTTTTCCACGCGTTCAAGCAGGATGATTTCCATGGGGTCGTCTCCTTACTTCACGACATAGGGCATGAGGCCGAGGTGGCGCGCACGCTTGATGGCTTGGCTGAGTTCGCGCTGCTTCTTGGCCGAAACGGCGGTGATGCGCGAGGGGACGATCTTGCCGCGCTCAGAGACATAGCCCTGCAGCAGGCGGGTATCTTTATAATCGATGCGCGGAGCATCCTTGCCGGAAAAGGGGCAGGACTTGCGGCGACGGAAAAACGGACGTGCCATGGATCAATACTCCTCTTCACGACGCGGAGCGCGCGGCGCGCGTTCACCACGGTCGCTGCGTTCCTGCTTGCGCATCATTACCGACGGGCCCTTTTCATGCTCGTCAACGCGGACGGTCATGTAACGGATCACGTCTTCGTTCATGCGGGTCTGGCGCTCCAGCTCGGCGATTGCTTCGCCCGATGCGTCAAGGTCGAGCATCACGAAATGCGCCTTGCGGTTCTTCTGGATCTTGTAGGCCAGGCTGCGAAGGCCCCAGGTTTCGGTCTTCACGACCTTGCCCTGATTCTCTTCGACGATCTTGGTGGCATTTTCAGCCAGCGCATCTACCTGTGCTTGTGACAGGTCCTGACGCGCCAAAAAAACATGCTCGTACAACGGCATGGGCGTCTTCCTTCTCTTACCGATCGCTGACGCCGCCCCGTGCGAACGCCCCTCCGGCTTTCTTCATTTCGGCCGGGCAGTCCCGAGCGAAGGCGCGCCATTAGGCCGGATTGCTGCCAAATGCAAGGACTTTGGCCGATTTATTACGGGGTGCGGTTCTCGACTCGATCTCGCGTTGGAAGCGCTGTTAACCCGCCGCGCGATAACCAAGCAATCAAGGCTTCGATGTCGGTGGGGCCTACCGCCGGGGCAGTTCCATCCTTGAACGCCGAAAAGGCGTCGCCGCCATTTGAAAGAAAGTCGCTCACCGTGACGCGATAGGTTGTAGCATCATCAAGCGGCATTCCATTCAGCGATGCAAAAACCACCCGCTCACCCACCGGACGCGACAGGTCAAAACCAAAGCGGAAGCCCGAAGAGGGAGAGAGAACCCGGATCCAGTTGGGATCGTTGAATTGCTGTTCGAGCAGAGCATGGATTTGCTTGCCCGTCATCGTCTTGGTGATCAGCGTGTTGCCAAATGGCTGGGCCGCGAAAACCGAGCCAAACGTGACCTTCCCATCGGAGCTGGGTACAATATCCGCCCGCAAACCGCCGGGGTTCATGAAGGCAATTTGGGCGCCTCCATTGTCAGGCCCAGCTGTGGCCGCCAGCTGCGCGTCGGCGATCAAATTACCCAGTAGGCTTTCCCCGGTTTTGCCACCGTCGCGTGTCACCGGCCCGGCCAAGGTGCCGACGATACGGCTTTCATCCGCCTTGGCGGCATCGCGATAGCGCGCGACAAAAGCAGCCACATCGGCGCGCGGCGCAAAAACGGGAAAGCCTTCGACCAGCGGGACGGCACCGCGCGAGCCGGTGAAGGCTTCGCTTTGGACCACAACGTTCCGCGCAGATTTGGACAAAACCTTGCCCGAAACCGGATCTACCTTGAGGTCGATACCAGTCACCAGCCGTCCCTGCGACCCGGCACTGGTCAGCAGGATCGGGCGAGCTGAGTTGATATTGCTGTAATCACAGACATAGCTCTGGTGCGTATGCCCCGAGACGACCACATCAATGGCCGGATCGAACCGATCGAGTATCGGCAGCAATGTGCCCGAAATGCCCTCGCACTTGGGATTGTTGATATCGCCACTGTTGTTGGCGCCTTCATGGATCAGCACGACGATAACGTCGGCCCCTTGCGCTTTCAGCTTGGGTACCAGCGCATTGGCGGTCTCTGCTTCATCGGCAAAACGAATGCCCTTGTTGCGACCAGCCGACACGAGGTTGGCGGTGCCTTCCAGCGTCATGCCGATAAAGCCGACGGTTACCTGCGCCTTGCCTTTGCCGAAGGATTTGAGCGCATAAGGTGGAAACAGCGTGCTGTTGTCTGCCTTGATGGTGTTTGCCGCGAGCATCCGGAATTGGGCCCCCGGAAAGGGTTTGTCGATCCGGCAGGGTTCGGACTGAGTGTATTTTTCGCATCCGCCAAGCTGCATGCGCAGCAGTTCCTGGGTGCCACGGTCAAACTCGTGGTTGCCGACGGCGTTGAATTCGAGTCCGACCATGTCCATCGCCATGATCGACGGCTCGTCGAGAAAGAGCGAGGAGGAAAGTGGCGAGGCACCGATCAGATCGCCCGCACCAACGACGACGTGGTTTGGCGCATCAGATTTCAGCGAGTCTATAGCCGACGCGAGATAGGCAACACCGCCTGAGGGGATGCGCACCTTTTCCCCGGCAGCGTTCACAGTCTCGGTGGCTGCACGCGGCGGATCGAGATGGCCGTGGAAATCGTTGATCCCGATGATACGGATATCGACTGGCGCGACCGCCTCGTTCGCCATGCGGGTGCTGGCGCAGCCCGACAATGCCATTGGAATGAGGACATAAACCAGCTTTTTCATGCAACACTTGCCTTTACCAAACGGGCGAGGAGATCGGCGGCGAAGGCGCTCAAAGTATCGTCGCGAGCACCCATGATGACGATGCGATCACCGGACTGTGCCAACTCGACGATGCGGTTACCGCATTCCTCGCGGCTCGGGATATACTCGGCCTGCTTGCCTGCTGCGACCACGGCATCGGTAATAGATTGGCTGCCGAGCGACTTGTCGACTGTGCCACCGAAATAGACCGGATCGCACAGGATCAGATGGTCGTCGCGATTGAGATGTTTGGCAAACACCGCAGCCAATTCACTGCCCATAACGCGGATCGGGCCATAGCCGTGCGGCTGGAAAAAAGCGATAACGCGACCCGGAAAGGCCTTGAGCGTCGCAAGGGTCGCCGCAGTCTTATCCGGATTATGGCCGAAATCGTCGATGACGGTGATCCCACCTGCAATGCCGACAATGTCAAATCGGCGTGCGAGGCCTGCAAAGCGTTCCACCCCATGCACCGCCTGCGCCAACGGAACATCAAGGGCCAGCGCCGCTGCGATCGCCGCAAGGGCATTGGATATGTTGTGCCGGCCGGGCACTTGCAGTGTTACCGGCCAGCTCTGCCCATTCGCCTTGAGCGTGAATCGGCTGGCCAAAGGCATTTCGACGACATCGACCGCGCGTACATCTGCCCGATCGGTAAAGCCGAAGCTGACTGCGTCCCCAAGGCCCATCGGGGCGAGCAGGGCAACACTTTCAATATCGTCGGCATTCCAGACAGCGTGCTTTGCGATGCGGGCAAAATCGCCGAACAACTGCCGCAGTTCGTCGAGCGACTTGTGATCGAGGCTGATATTGTTGAGCACTGCGACTTCGGGACGGAACAAGGCGATTGAGCCATCGCTTTCATCCACTTCCGAAACGAAAACCCCACCATGGCCAACGCGCGCGCTGGCGAAGGGTGTTCCGTCCGAAACGAAATTCTTCATCACTCCGCCATTCATGATGGTTGGGTCCAAACCTGCATCGGTCAGGATCCAGCCGATCATGCCGGTGACGGTCGATTTGCCGCTGGTCCCTCCAACCGCGACGGAGCGCGGTGCCGCGTTGAACAGTTCGGCTAGCAGCTCGGCACGGGTCATGCGTGCGCAGCCCAGTTCCTTTGCCTTCGCCACATCGGGAACGCTGTCTTCAACCGCGGCAGATGCGACCAGTATCTGGTCGGAGCTTTTCAGGCCGCTGCCGTCTTGC
>DASUDM010000086.1:0-2286 GCA_036275575.1 Sphingorhabdus sp.
GATGCGGGGGCAGCCGTGGCGATCGGCGCTGCGGCGCTGATCGGGGCACTGGCGCTCAGCCACAAATCGCATAACCACAATGACAACAACCATTATGGCAACGCCCAATATGAAGCGGATTATGAGCGCGGTTATAATGACGGGCTCTACAACTATCCGTACCATAATTACAGCCGCTCAGATTATTACTCACAAGGATTTGAGGCGGGTGTTCGCCAGCGCAACTATAATGGCAGCTACCGCGATCCCTATTATGGCGGCGGCTATGGCAGCTATGTGAATGTGAACGATCTTGTCGGACGATCCAGCTCGGATGCACGTGCGCAGCTCTCTTCGCGCGGCTTTTCGCTGATCGAAACCGACGACCGCTATGATGGCAAATACCGCACTTATTGGCGGGCGTCTTCAGAGCAATGCATCGTGTTGCACACGCGCGACAGCTATGTCCGCTCGATCGATAGCGTGCGCAAACGCAATTGCCGCTAATCAAATGGCTGTCCGCGGGGGTGCGGTAAACGCGCCCCCACTAGTGCTACAGTTTTAAAGATGGATTGAGCTGCATCATCTCAAGCACGAATGATTTCGGCTTTTTGAAGAATTTGCTCTTGCGATTAACCGAAAGCCCCAGCAGCGCCGCCGCCTCCATAACAAAATGGACGCAGTTGCGCTTGTTCAAGCTGTAGCTTTTGCCGGGAATGTTGCGCCAGCTTTCGACATGGGCGATCAGTTTGCGATACTCCGCATCGTTCAAGCGCAACGAAAAGTGCGGATTGCTTTTGGACACATATTTCGCGTCCTTGGTTTCGATCATGCCCTTGACCGAACCCATCAATATCGCCGGTGAAACGCTGACGGCGGTAAAGCCGTAATTGGTATCGACGACCTCGCCGGTCGCGTCGACTTTTCCTTTCAGCTTGATGAAAGCATGCGGGAAATGGTCTCCGAAATCATGGCTGTAAAAAGTCGCCACCACCTCTGCCCGGGATTGGCCGGGCACCATCGATACAAACAACAGGAAGAGGGCGGATAGGAAATAGCGGAGCGTCTGCATTGTATGAAGGTGATTATCCGGCGAGCGACCAAGCTGCAAGTAAGGGTTGACCCAAGGAGCGATTTGCTGTGCTTACAGCAGTGCAAATAAAGGGGAGAGTCGAACCATGTCTGACAGTCGCAAGTGCATTTTCGTTACCGGTGCTGCCTCCGGTCTTGGCCGCGAAGTGTCGCGCTATTTTGCTGCCAAGGGCTGGTTCGTCGGGCTCGCCGATGTCAACGAAGCGGGGCTGAAAGAAACCGCAGCCATGCTACCTGATGGGCAGTGGTCATCGCACAAGCTTGATGTCACCAACCGGCCGCAATGGAAAGAAGCCGTTGCCGACTTCGCCAAGCATACCGGCGGCAAGATGGATGTTCTGTTCAATAATGCAGGCGTGGGCTCGGGCGGGCCGATCCAGGACATGGAGGATGAGGATATCGACCGGATGATCGCGATCAACGTCACCGGCGTCATCAATGGCATCCGCGCCTGCTTCCCCTACCTGCAAGCGACACCGGGCAGCTGCGTTCTTAATACAGCGTCTGCAGCCGGGATATATGGCTCCGCAGGTCTCAGCGTATACAGCGCCACCAAATTCGCAGTGCGTGGTTTGACAGAGGCGCACGATATCGAATGGCGCGAATTGGGAATCAAATCCCGCTCGCTCATGCCCGGCTTCATCGACACCAATATCATTGGCGCGGTCGATCCCAATTCCAACCAGACGGGCAAGGAACGGCTGTTGGAAGCTGGCGTTGAAGTTAGCCCGGTCTCAATCATCGGACCAGCTGCGTGGGAGGCCATTCACGGCGATAAAGTCCATACTCCGGTCAACAAGCTAGCGAAACAGCTGGCCTTTGCTGCCCGCTGGTTCCCCGGCCGCCTGCGCAAGCAGCTGAACAGAATGCAGGGTATCGAAACGGTCGTAAAGAACTGACGTTCAGGCAAAGCCGTTTATTGCAGTGGCCAAGTCGATGTCGCGCGCCGAAAGGCCATTCGCATCATGCGTGGTCAGCAGAATTTCAACGCGATTATAAACGTTGAACCATTCTGGGTGGTGATCAGCCTTTTCGGCAAGGATCGCCACCCGGCTCATGAAACCAAAGGCTTCGGCGAAATCGGCAAAGCGAAAAGTACGGCGGATGCCCTTTGCTTCGGCGTCATAGCTCCAGCCATTGAGCGAACCGAGTGCAGCGGCGCGCTCGCCTTCGTCCAGTTCCCGAACAGCCATCTCATTCTCCTGCCTTTGCTTT
>DASUDM010000087.1:0-2716 GCA_036275575.1 Sphingorhabdus sp.
GTGTGCTTTTCCGAAACCTGCGCACCACCGATCTGGAGGCCACGGCAACCGGCTTCATCGACCAACTGCCATGCCTTTTGCCCATCGGGGTTTTTGAAGGTTGAACCGCCGGTTTTCGAACGCAGCGGTTGCGAGGCTTCGCGGCTGGCGGAGATGCGGTCCATTTCAGCCTGGATGGCTTCGGGTTCGCCGGGACGCCCCCGAAAACGCGCGCCAACGACGATTGCGCCATCGGGCAATTCGCTGTGGCGATAGCTGTATTGCAGTTGTGCGACCGGCAGGGTGACCAACTCGCCATTGCGCAAGACCACGTCACAATCGACGAGGATGTCTTTCACTTCACCGCCATAGGCACCGCCATTCATGCGGACAAAGCCGCCAACGGTACCGGGGATCGAGCGCAGGAATTCCATTCCGGCAATGCCATTGTCACGTGCGGTCGAGGAAACGAGGATACCGCTGGCCCCTGCCCCGCAATCGAGCGTCACGTCATCAACCTTGTTGACCTTCGCAAAAGCCTTGCCCAGACGGACCACAACGCCCGGTACGCCGCCATCACGCACGATGAGGTTTGATCCCAGCCCAAGCGCCATCACCGGAACGGCGGGGTCGAGCGCATAGAGGAAATCGGCGAGATCCTTGGTGTCGGCTGGTTCAAACAGCCATTCGGCCTTGCCGCCGCTCTTGAACCAGACAAGCGGCGCCAGCGGCGCATCGTGCGTCAGCTTTCCGCGCACCGGTGGCAAGGCGTAACAGACGCTCATGCACGCGCGTTCCTGATCGCCTCGGCCAGCCCTGCGGCCCACTTGGTGATGTCGCCCGCACCCAGGCAGACCACCAGGTCACCTTCGCGGGTGGTGGCTGCCAGTTCCTTTGCCAGCGCATCGGCGCTATCAATTTCCTGCGCATTATGGTGGCCACGCCGCTTGATCTTGCCGACAAGATCGGCGCTGCTGACACCTTCGACCGGCGCTTCACCCGCTGCGTAGACCGGCGTCACATAGACCACATCGGCATCGTTGAAGGCGGTGGCGAAATCTTCCATCAGATTGCCGAGGCGCGAATAACGGTGCGGCTGGCACACCGCAATCACGCGGCCTTTGACGCCTTCGCGCGCGGCCGACAGTACGGCGCGGATTTCGACCGGATGGTGGCCATAATCGTCGATGATGGTTACGCCATCGACTTCACCCACTTTGGTGAAGCGCCGTTTGACCCCGCCAAATTTGGCGAAGCCCGCCTGCACCTGTGCATCGCTCATGCCGCGTTCAAGGCCGACGGCAATGGCGGCGAGCGCATTCTGCACATTGTGGCGGCCCGACATCGGCAGGAATACATCCTTGATCTCGCGCTTGCTGCCATCACGCGCGCGGATCACTACATCGAAGGTGTTGCCGCCCAGTTCGGGTCGGACATTGTCTGCGCGCACGTCGGCCTGTGCCGAGAAGCCATAGGTCAGGATGCGACGGTCGCGGATGCGCGGGATGATCGCCTGCACTTCGGGATGGTCGAGGCAAAGGATGGCGACGCCGTAAAAGGGCACATTTTCGATGAACTCGATATAGGCTGCCTTGGCTGTGTCGAAATCGCCATAATGATCGAGATGCTCGGGATCGATATTGGTGACGACGGCAATGGTGCCATCGAGGCGAAGGAAGCTGCCATCGCTCTCGTCGGCCTCCACCACCATCCAGTCGCTGTCACCCAAACGCGCGTTCGAGCCATAATTGTTGATGATGCCGCCATTGATCACGGTAGGGTCGAGCCCGCCCGCATCGAGCATCGCGGCAATCAGCGACGTCGTAGTGGTCTTGCCATGCGTGCCTGCGACCGCGACGGTATATTTCAGCCGCATCAGCTCGGCGAGCATTTCCGCACGCCGGACCAGCGGGATGCGACGTTCGAGTGCAGCCTCTACTTCAGGATTGCCGCGCTTCACTGCAGTCGACGTCACCACCACAGCCGCATCGCCCAAATTTTCAGAGGCATGGCCGATCATCACCTTGATGCCGCGACTGCGCAGCCCTTCGATCACATAGCCCTCGGCAATGTCGCTGCCTTGCACCGAATAGCCAAGATTGTGCATCACCTCGGCAATGCCGGACATGCCGATGCCGCCGATGCCGACGAAATGGATGGTCCCGATGTCGGTACCCACACCCTTCATGAAGTCGCTTTCCTTGCAAGGGCCGGCTCGGCACCGCCAAAGCCAAGGCCCGTTTGTTCTTTGGTGGTCAGCGTCTGCATCAGCGGCGCACGACCGAATGATTCCACCAGATCAGCCAGATCGTGCACCGCATCGGGGCGGCCGCAGCTTTTGGCGGCGCGGGCGGCATTTTCCAGCGTTTCCGGGATGAGCGCCATTTTCTGGATTTGCTTGGCAAGCTCAACCGGGGTGAAGGACGATTGCTTGATCGCACGTGCCCCACCGGCCTTCACCATCTCGCTGACATTGTACGCCTGGTGGTTGTCCATTGCGGATGGAAGCGGGATCAGAATTGCAGGACGACCCGCACAAGTCAGCTCGGCAATGGTCGATGCCCCTGCCCGCCCGATCACAAGATGCGACCAGCCAAGCCTTTCTGGGAAATCCTCCAAATAGGTCGCAAGCTGCGCAGGTATCTGGTGGTCGGCATACATTTTACGGACGGTTTCCAGATCTTCGGCGCGGCATTGCTGGGTGACCTGCAAGCGGCGGCGCAGGTTGAGCGGAAGG
>DASUDM010000088.1:0-2371 GCA_036275575.1 Sphingorhabdus sp.
AACAGGAGCGCGCCTTTGCCAGAGCTTTTGCCCTCGCGCAAGCGCTTATCCCGCGTCAGGTGACAATCTTGATGTGCGGATGCCCGGAGCTTGATTTCGCTTCAAATTTGCGGCCCAGGCCGATGAAGATCGCATCGATGATCATCCCCAGTTTTTCCTCCGACAATTTGTGATCGAGGTAGAGCAGTGCCTCTGGGTTGCAATAGGTCTGTATCATCTGGTTGATCAACGATACTGCATCGTCGACTGACAGGTCGGGCAGATAGCCCTCATCCATCGCCTGCACGACAATTTCCGAGAGATAATGGTCGCCGAGGTCAACATAGCCTTTCACCACCTCGAAATGCTGGTCACCCAGTTCGAGATAGCTTTTGAACATGTCCGGATCTTCACGAAATTCGTCGCGCATCCAGACAAAACGCCGCGCAAAGAATTGGAACATTTTTTCGCGCGAAGGAAGGTCCGCAGCCACTACCTCTTCCATGATCGCAATTTTTGGCGCGAACCAGCGACCTGCCGCAGCCTCTAGCAGCGCCTCCTTATTCTCGAAGAAGCGATAGATGTTCGCAGGCGACATACCGGCTGCCGCCGCCAGCTCTGTCATCGACAGATCTACACCGCCGCGCTTGCGCACAAGCTCCTCGGCAATCTCGAGCAATTCCTGCCGACCGGCTTCGATATCGGTTTGCGGACGAGCCATAATGCCTTCCCTGTAAGTACCGAGCCTGTGTTGCCCGGTTAAAACGTTTTTCTGATTATGTGAATAAAAGCTTCAATTTTCAATCTCGGCAAAAGGCAGGGGTGGCTGCACGCCGACGAGAGGTTCCTCAGCAGCGCCAGTCCGAAGATTTTGGCCGTTTTGGTCAATTCCACTGAGCGTCAACCCGAGCAGCCTTATGCCCATTTCAGCGGGCAGTATCTGGCTCAGCAGGGTATGGCCGATAGCTGCAAATTCCGCTTTATCCGCAATATTGCGGGTAAGGCTCTTGCTCCGAGTCAGCGTGCGAAAATCGGAGTAGCGCGCCTTCATCACGACGGTCCGCCCTTTGACGCCGCTCGTCTCAATACGGCGCCACACGATTTCGACAATTTCATCGAGTGCGGCGCGCAATTCTTCGTTGCTACGCTTATCGTTGAAATAGGTCAGCTCTCCACCAACCGATTTGCGTTCGCGTGACGGATTGACCCGGCGATTGTCGATCCCGCGCGCCGCCTTGTACAAGTAACCAGCCGAGCTGCCAAAATTGCGCTGCAGCCACTCCTCACTCATCGCTTTGAGATCGGCACCCGTGCGGATACCCAGGCGTTCCATTTTTTCTGCAGTGCGCGGCCCAACACCATGAAACCGCCGCACAGGCAATGTCGCAACAAAGGCCTCGCCCTGCTCGGGCAGGATGATGCATAGGCCATCGGGCTTGTTCTGGTCACTCGCCAGCTTGGCTATGAACTTGTTGTAGCTGACGCCTGCGCTGGCGGTAAGCCCGGTTTCCTGTTTGATCGCGGCCCGGATGTCCTTAGCAATCTTGACTGCAGAACCGATACCCTGCTTGTCCTCGGTTACATCCAGATAGGCTTCATCCAGCGCGAGGGGCTCTATCAGGTCTGTATGGCGGGCGAAAATTTCGCGGATTTGTCGCGATACCGAACGATAAACTTCAAAACGCGGCTTCACGAAGACAAGATCGGGGCAACGCCGCTGCGCCATGATGGAGGGCATCGCCGATTTGACCCCAAAAGCACGCGCCTCATAACTCGCAGCTGCCACCACGCCCCTTTTCGAGGACCCGCCAACGGCAACCGGCTTGCCCCGCAAGTCGGGATTATCGCGCTGCTCCACGGACGCGTAAAATGCATCCATATCGACGTGGATGATCTTGCGGATTGGCGGGGCAGTATTCGTCATGCCCGCTCCGGAAGGACCGGATATGCTGTACTTATCCAAATCTTCGGATCCATTTTGCAAGCATAACATTCGAATGCTGCCATCGCGACCCGAAAACAGGCTGGCCATAGCGAAATGGCTTCCCCATAAGCGGCACATGCATTCTCCCAGCAAACATAGAGTTCTTGGCGATCGTGAACTGATCGTGATGATGGCATCGATCATGGCGCTTAATGCGCTTGCCATCGATGCCATGCTGCCTGCCTTCCCGCGCATGGCCGCTGGCCTTGGCGTTATCGATGCTAACCAGATCCAATATGTGATTACGGCCTATCTGTTGGGTATGGGCGCTGGATCGCTTCTCCATGGCCCGCTATCCGACCGGTTCGGACGGCGGCCGATCCTTCTGGGCGCGATCGCCGGCTATATAGTCTGTGCGCTGGCGTGCAGTTTCGCGACCAGTTTCGAAATGCTGATCGGTATGCGCAT
>DASUDM010000089.1:0-10014 GCA_036275575.1 Sphingorhabdus sp.
ATGCGGTTGTCGAGCCCGATGCCGCGCGAGACATCCTGCACATTGGCACCCAGTTTCTCACATAGATCAGCCATTTCGTTGATGAAGGTGATCTTGGTCGCAAGGAAGGCGTTCGCCGCATATTTGATCAGTTCGGACGAACGGCGGCTGGTGAAGAGGATCGGCGATTCATTGAGGAAGAGCGGGCGATAGACGCCGCGCATCACTTCGCGCGCCCATTCGGTATCGGTGCCGACAACGATACGGTCAGGCCGCTTGAAATCGCCAATCGCCGCGCCTTCGCGCAGGAACTCGGGGTTGGAGACGACTTCAAACTCCAGATCGGGTCGTACATCGCGGATGATGCGCTCGACCTCATCGCCCGTTCCAACCGGCACGGTCGATTTGGTGACCACCACGGTCTTGGGATCGATGGCCTCGCCAATCTCTTTCGCGGCGGCATAGACATAGCTCAAATCGGCATGGCCATCGCCGCGGCGCGAGGGCGTTCCAACGGCGATGAACACGGCGTCGCAGCCCTTCACCGAACCAGCCAGATCGGTCGAGAAGTTCAGCCGCCCGGCATCGACATTGGTCTTCACCAACGCATCCAGCCCTGGCTCGTAGATCGGCATGATATTGGCGTTCAGCCGGTAGATCTTGCTCTGGTCCTTGTCAACACAGACCACATCATGCCCGAAATCGGCAAAACAGGCCCCAGACACCAAGCCGACATAGCCCGATCCGATCATCGCGATTTTCATATTGGACTTCCTGTATTTTCAGTCGAGCGGCGCTTTAGTGCCTCTGCCAAGAGGCGGCAAGCCTGCACGGCTTGGTTGGCCAATCGCAAACCGATGGCTTTGGGCTCGCCGGCAGGCTGGTCCGGCCAGATACTGCGGGTATCATAGACCAGCTTGTCACTCCGCTCGGCAAGCGGGATCGCCGTGTACTTTTTCCCATCTCTTTTCCACATCGGTCACCGCATCAATTCCAACGAGCTTTCTATGCATTGCACGAATTGCAATTGTCAGCACGTGAGAGCATGGTCTGGCGCAATCGCGCCAATCTCCAGAGCCTTTTTGTGCATCTGGCGGTGGTGACCAGCGACAAGCACCAGCAGTTTGAGGTCATCGCGCCCTCAAGTCATGCACGACCGGAAAAAGCTTGATCGCTTCCGGACGCGTGCCAAAGATTAACAGGACGACGGCTTTACTATTCATTCCCATGCTTTAGCGTCAGAGGCATTAAATTCATACTAAAGCGCCTGTTAAGGGTTGTGAAATCTCCTAATCCGCATCGGTTCGACAAAATCGGCTGGAACCTGCACCCGGCTTCGTCTAGCAGGCGACTATAGTTTTCAGGAACACGGACTCATGAAGAAAATTGCCCTTCCACTCGTTGCTTTGTCGCTTCTTGCCAGTTGCGCAGGGCCCGGTCAGCTTGGGGGGGCATCAAACATCACGGTGATGCAAGGCAGCGAATTGCCCGCTCCCGATCGTGCCGATTTGCTATCCGAATCGCGTCCCTATCTGATCGGGCCGTTCGACAAGCTGATGATCGATGTGTTCGGCATCGAGGAGTTGAGCGAAAAAGAAGTCCAGACGGATGCTAGCGGCCGCATATCGTTCCCGCTAGCCGGTGTGATAGAGGCAGCAGGCAAGACACCGGCAGAGATTGAGGATGAGATTGAGGCGCGTCTACGCTCTCGCTATGTCCGCGATCCGCAGGTGACGGTGAACCTCAAGGAAACCGTAAGCCAGGTGATTACTGTTGACGGGCAGGTCAAGAAACCAGGCCTCTATCCGGTGATCGGCAAGATGACGTTGATGCGCGCAGTCGCAACTGCTGAAGGCACCGCCGAATTCGCCAAGCTCGATGATGTCGTCATTTTCCGCACTGTGAAAGGCCAGCAACTGGCCGCATTGTATAACCTGAAGGCGATCCGCCGCGGCAATTATGACGATCCGGAGGTGTTTGCCAATGACGTGGTCGTGGTTGGCGATTCACAAGCCCGTCGTCTGTTCCGCGATGCGCTGCAGGTTGTGCCTTTGCTGACAACGCCGTTGATCATCGCGCTTCAGAACAATTGATATAGTTCCGAACGCCACAAGGCTGAATCGATCAAATTAAAAAAGCGGCGCTCCGATATTCCGGAGCGCCGCTTTTTTTCGTGATGCCGCCCACCGAGGCGGGCGGCACCCAAATCAGAACTTCACACCGACCTTCACGCCATAGAAGCGCGGCGGAGCGGGATAGACAGCAAAGCTGTTGCCCTGTTCCGGGATCGGGAAGGCAGTGATGTTGTAGTAAGTGTTGAAGAGGTTTTCGACATAGCCTTCAACGCTGTACTTGCCATCGGCAAAGTTCACGCCTGCACGCAAGTTGACGATGCCATAGCCATCATTGCCGGTAAAGCGACGCGCGAGCGGGTCGTTCACCGGGTAGTGATCGCTGTTGTAGCGCCAGTCCGCATGGACAAGACCGTTCACGCCGTCGCTGATCTGCGGCGTCCAGGTGATGCCGCCGGTGATCGCATGCTTGGGCTGGTTTGATGCCTGGCGGCCGTTGTCGCTGCCCGCTGCCGGATCGGTGACCTTCGCATCAAGATAGGTATAGCCCATGTTGATGACGAAATCGGGATGCGGACGGATGATGCTTTCGAGCTCGACGCCCTGCGAAACCAGCTTGTCATAGTTCAATACGACGAAGTTGTTTCCGAGGAAGCGGTTCGACTGGTAGTTCTTGAACTTCGAGTAGAAGAGCGAAGCATTGAACTGGAACTCGCGGGTGAAGTTTGTCTTCAGGCCCACTTCGAAGGCATCGACCGATTCATTGCCGAATTCGAGGTCGGTGAGTTGCGCACCATTGCCGCCCAGCAACACCGAGTCAAAACCGGCGCGATCGAGGTTGTAACCGCCCGACTTATAGCCACGGTCATAGCCACCGAACAGCAGCACATCTTCGTTCACCTTATAGGCAAGGCGCGCCGTGCCGGTGAACTCGCTCTCGCTGCGCTTGTCCGAACGGATTCCGTTGAACTCGCTGTTCACCGCCGGGTTGCAACCCAGCAGATAGGCACCGCCAAACAGGCCCGAAGCCTGCAATGCCTGGCGATAGGGCAGGGTTGCCGGATTCTGGAAGAAGGAGCAGGTCGGCGAAACCGCGTTCAAATCGGTGTCGATTTTCTTTTTCTCATAATTGTAGCGCAGGCCCAATGTCAGCGACAGATTGTCGGTGAAATTGATGATGTTGTGCGTGAACAGTGCGATCGCATCGGTATCGACACGATATTTGTCTGCAACCTGGCCAGCGCCAGCGGGCGTGCGCGGCAGCGGGCTGGTGAACAGCGCGAGAAGCGCAGGGTTGCCTGCCGCGGCAGCCGCCAATGTCGGGTTGGTTGCAAGCGCAACCTGTCCGAAGAGCGGAACGCCAGCACCCAATGTACCGTAAAGTTGCAGACCGGTCGGCAATGCCACCGAACGGGTCAGGCCGTTGATGACGGCATCGGTATATTGGTCAGCCTGTGCACCGAAACGGATCGTATCGGTCATGGTCAGCTTTTCGTTCAGGTAGAACCCACCGACAAGCCAATCGAGCTTGTCGTCAAAGGCAGAACCCTGAAGACGGATTTCCTGGGTGAAATCGGTGATGCCGGTGCGGTAGTCGTCACGATATGCGCGATCGAGACCCGAAAAATCGACATCCTGGTCGCGTAGTGCTTTCCAGTCACGATAGGCGGTGATCGAGGTCAGCGTTGCGCCGCCGAAATCCCAGTTCAGTTCGCCCGAAACGCCCCATTCATCAACCTTTTCGGTCAGGCCGCGGCCCGGGGTGGTTGCCATCACGCGGCCCTTGGCGTCGAACGGACGCACAATGCCAACGCGGCCGACCGCGCCGCCCGCAAGCGGATTGGCCGAAAGCGCGTTGATCGCATTGCTGGCGATCAGGGCGATGGCAGAGTTGGTCGACGTATCGACACCCGGGAACAGCGCAAAGCCGCTGCCGGTGTTCAACGCGCCGCAGCAATCTTCATTGGTTTTCGCGACATCGGCGATGAAACGGAAGTTGATGTCGTCATTTTCGAAATAGGCCTGGCCGCGCGCGAACCAGCGGTTCACATTGTTGACGCTGCCATCTTCGTTGGCGAGTTTGATATAGCCATCGCGCTTGTGATAGCCACCGTCGAGGCGCAGCGCGAGCTGCTCGGAAACCGGGCCGGTCACGCCAGCCTTGGCTTCGATCTCGTCATAATTGCCATAGCTGAGTTCGGCATAACCGCCGAGTTCGAACTTCGGCTTGGTGGTGGTGATGTTCAGCGCACCGGCCGAGGTGTTGCGGCCGAAAAGCGTACCCTGCGGGCCGCGAAGAACCTCCACGCGGTCGATCGGCGGAAGCTCGGCAAGGGCAACGCCTGCACGTGCACGGAACACGCCGTCGATGAAAACGCCGACTGCCGGCTCAAAGCCGGGGTTGTCGCCTGCAGTGCCGATACCGCGAATGGTGAGGACGGCGCCGGTAGCAGCCGACTGGCCAGTGGTGGTTTTCAGCGATGGTGCAAGCTGCTGGATACCGCGAATGTCGACAACGCCAGCATTGGCAAGCTGTTCACCTGCAACAACGTTGACGGCCAGCGGAATGTCTTGCGCGGCCTGGTCACGACGGGTTGCGGTAACGATGATTTCGTCAAAAGCGACCTCTTCTTCGGCGGTCGCCGTTTCGTTGGCGTCTTGCGCATGGGCAACCGATGCCAGCCCGATTGAGGCAATACTAATCGAAGACAGCAGTGCGACACGCACTGCGGTTTGTGCGAACTTCATATTTTTACTCTCCACTTGATCATCACAATAGTGCCGGGGATCGGCTAACTTCCTTGGGAGTGGGGATGGTGATCCATCCTTATGTTATTCATTATTGGTGCTTAAGCACGTTGGACCGCTTTAAACGGCCTGTCATGCAACGGCAATCGGTTAGATGTACCGGGGTAAAACTTTTGATAACAGCGGCATAATTGCCACAATTTGTAACAAGTTGATTGCCTGACCCGGCATGGCTTAAAAGCAAATAATCTATCGGGAGGGGATCATGAAAAAATCTGTCAAATGGATGGTCGGCATCGCTGCCGTGGCGGGTCTTGGTTTTTTGGGGGTAAGGCAATTTCAAGCCGAAATTGGTGCGTCCCTCTTCCAGCGAGCGGTCGATAGCCGCGCTGGACGCGACGTCACGGCGACGCTTTCGGACGGGTTGCATATCGGCTTGTGCGGAACCGGTTCGCCCTTGCCCAATGCCGATCGGGCAGGGGCCTGCACCGTAGTGATTGCAGGCAAACGTATTTTCGTTGTCGATGCAGGCGAAGGCGGAGCGCGCAACATTTCAATGATGGGTATACCCAATGGACGGATCGAAGGACTATTCCTGACCCATTTTCATTCGGACCATATGGACGGCCTCGGCCCGATGATGCTGCTGCGTTGGACTGGTTCTGCAGCAACCGCGCCTCTGCCGGTACATGGCCCCACCGGGGTTGAGGCGGTGATCGCCGGGTTCAATGCTGCCTATGCGCAGGATAACAGCTATCGTACCGCCCATCATGGCGCGGATATAGCCCCGCCATCAGGGGCAGGGGCATCGGCCGTTCCATTTACCTTGGCAGGCGACAGTGCGGTGGTTTTCGAACAAGGCGGGCTTACGGTCACCGCTTTCCGCGTAGACCATGATCCGGTCTCGCCAGCGGTGGGCTACCGTTTTGACTATAAGGGGCGCTCGGCAGTCATCAGCGGTGATACAGCGAAATCGGCCACGCTTGAGAAAATGTCAAAGGGTGCAGACTTGTTGGTACACGAGGCACTGCAGCCCAAGCTGGTTGGCAAGATGACCGACGCACTCGACCGGAAAGGCATCAAGAACACAGCAAAAATCACGCGCGACATTCTTGATTACCACGCCTCACCCGAAGAAGCCGCGGAAAGCGCCAGCAAGGCGGGCGTACGCAAGTTGGTGATGTCGCACATCGTGCCGCCCATCCCTTCGCCATTCTTTTACCCCGCATTTCTTGGTGACGCGCCAAAGCGTTTCAAAGGCGAGATTGTTGTCGGTGAAGATGGAATGCTCTTCAGCCTGCCTGCCAATGGCAAAGCGATCGAAAGGCAGCAGTTGATGTAAGTGACGCACCGCGTGTAATAGGGCTGCATCAGGGAGGGGTTCATGGCGTTTCGGGTTACCGCATTCGATGTTGCGCAACGCGCGGGCGTGACCCAGCCGACCGTCTCGCGCGCGCTCAACGGCAGCCCTAAAGTCAGCGATGAAACCCGCGCCAAGGTGCTGCAGGCCGCGCAGGAATTGGGCTATGTGATCAACCAGAATGCTACGCGCTTGCGGCGCGGCGAAACGATGACATTGGCCGTGGTGCTGATCGGCCGCGCAGGGGAAAGCGCGACCGAAACCAATCCCTTCTATTTCTCGCTACTGGGCAGCGTTGCTGCAGCAGCGGCGGCTAAGGGATATAATCTGCTCGTTTCCTTTCAGGACAGTCCTGAAAACTTTTTCGGCCAATATGACGATGCCCGGCAAGCAGATGGCATGATCGTGATCGGTACGACGCAGAATCCGGAAGCATGGGCCTATTTCCGTGGGCTTGACCATCCAGACAAGGCTTGGGTTTGCTGGGGTGCCCCCGATGACGATTTGCGCTGGGTGCGCAGCGAGAATGAGGGCGGTGGCAGGATCGCCGCGCGCTATTTGCTCGAAGCTGGGCGAAAGCAACCCGTCTTCATCGGCGCGCGCGCATCGCAACAGCGCCAGTTTGGCGAACGCTATGATGGCTTCGTAGAGGAATTGCGAGCGGCAGGGCTCTCGGCCCCCGCAATCGAAGTGAATGAAAAGCTTTCGCGAGAGGAGCAGGGGGTGGAGGCCGTGCGCAGCTTGCTGCAATCCGGCCAGCCATTCGACGCCATTTTTGCAGCATGCGACCTGACCGCGCTTGGCGTGTTGCGTGCGCTATCCGAAAGCGGGATTGCCGTCCCCGAACGGGTGTCGGTAATCGGTTTCGACGGCATCAGGGCAGGCAATTATTCCTCACCGCCGCTGACGACAATCGAGCCTGATTTCCAGCAAGCTGGAGATTTGCTCGTACAGAATGTGCTCAACCGGATCGCAGGCGAACCGCTCACCCAACGCCGTGTGCCGGTGCAGCTGGTGAGGCGGGGAAGCTAATGTTGCCGTTTGCGCAGCCTAAAAAGCGCCTACTTCCATAGCATCAAGCCAACCATCCGCATGCTTTTCGACCTTTGTGGTTGATTGGCGGAGTTTTTCGGTATCGATGTCCCCATGGACTGCGAGATGCTTCGCAAAAAAGGCCCAATGGCGATAGCCGAGAAAGAACGCGCCGACGCCGAGAGTTGCGATAATGATCAATCCGTCGACCAGGAAAAGCATGAACCATTCCCCGCCTTCGGCATCGAAAGAAAAACGCAAATCGCCAAGCGACAATGCGCTGATTCCATTTCGTACGAAAGCCGCATAATAGATGACAAAAATCAAGCTGATCATCGAGTAACTTAGCACGGCGATCAGGACGAAAAAGAGAATGCGCACAATCGGCGGAGCATCGATGAAAAGATAGACTCCACCAAAATCGGTTCCTTGCGCCAGCAGATATGTCACCGAGACTATGATGGCGAGCAGCGGCGTCAGGTAAAGGCAGATGAACTGAATCAGTATCGGGCGCACGCGGGCTTCGGAGCGGAAGTTCAAATTGCCGAAACTCATCTGGTTCCAGCGGTCATTCCAGAGGCTGGTCATCGTCCAAGCAACCGCCGAACCAATGCTGAGATAATTTACCACCCATTTCCAGAGGTTCGACAGTCCATAGTTCCACCCCGGCTCATCAGAGCCGCCCCGGATGCCTTTCCAGTATGTCCGGTTCAGGCGATATCGCAACGCCCTGAATCGTGCGACGCCAACCATGAAATTGAACATCAGCAATGCAAATATGGCGGTGATCACGGCCAGTTCCTGATGTCCTCTCAGGATCAGGGCCTGAATGCCGAACTGCAATATTATCAATGGCCCGCCCAAAAGGATCGCCGCCGAAATAAAGCCTATGAACAGCTCCTTCGCCGTGCCGTTCCATTGAAGCCAATCGTCGAGCAGCCAGGTGTTTTTCCAGAGATATTCTCTCTCACGCTGCAATGCCCAGAATCGGTAAACGCCAAGTGTAACAATTGTGAGCAAGGCGTTGCTCAGGGCTATCGGCAAAAACTCGCGCCAGCTTCCGGAAAATCCGAACCGGTCTTCCGGTTCGACCACAACGTCGTCGCTCATTTAGCCCCCTAAGTTGACCCAAGGTCTAGCGGACTAAATTATGAAGTCCAGAGTGCGTCAAAGCCCCAGTACATCGGGCATGGTATAGCGGCCTGCTTCCCGGCCCTGCAGCCATAATGCGGCCTTCACGGCTCCACGTGCAAAGATGGCGCGGTTCTCGGCACGGTGCGACAGGGTGATGCTCTCCTCATTCCCGGCAAGGATAACGCTATGGTCGCCCGCGACCGTTCCACCGCGCAGCGAGGCAAAGCCAATGGCGCCTTCCTTGCGTGCGCCGGTGATGCCGTCACGGCCACGCTCGCTCGATGCCGCAAGTTCGACATGCCGCCCGGCGGCCGCCGCTTCACCCAGCAGCATGGCCGTACCCGAAGGCGCATCGACCTTCATCCGGTGGTGCATTTCGACGATTTCAATGTCCCAGTCGGTCCCAAGCCGTGAAGCAGCTTCTTTCACCAGCGCCGCGAGCATGGTGACGCCCAGCGATGTGTTGCCGGTTTGCAGAACGGCTATATCCTGTGCTGCATCGTCGATCAGCCAATGGTGCCGTTCCTCTAGCCCGGTGGTGCCGATGACAATTGGCTTGTACGCTGCAACGCACGTCGCAAGGTTTGCCTCCAACGCGTGCGGGCTGGAAAAGTCGACCAGCACATCGGCAGCCGCCACCAGCGCCGCCAGATCATCGCCTTTGTCCACGCCGCCCGCAACCGTCTGGCCGGCCTCTTCCATAGCTGCAACCAGGGCATTGCCCATCCGCCCCTTGCTTCCGATGATACCGATTTTTGCCATAGTTGCGTGCCCTTGAATTTGCTGCTTCATGGTCGAGATGGCAGACATTCGCAACATCGTAATCCTGACCGGGGCAGGCGTTAGCGCCGAAAGCGGCATCGATACCTTTCGTGATGCAGGCGGGCTTTGGGAAAAGCATCGTGTCGAAGACGTCGCAACGCCAGAGGCGTTTGCGCGCGACCCCGATCTGGTCCATCGATTCTATGACATGCGCCGAGCGGCAATCCAGACCAAGGAGCCCAACGACGCGCATTATGCGCTTGCCGAACTTGATCGCCATTGGCGCGGGGAAGGGCGCAATCTGCTGATCGTCACACAGAATGTCGATGACCTGCACGAACGTGCAGGGGCCGAACGCCTGCTTCACATGCATGGCGAGCACCTTATGGCCTTATGCCAGGCTTGCGAGATACGCAGCCCTTGGACTGGGCCGATGCAGCATCGCCCGCCATGCCCGATATGTGGCACGCCATCGCTGCGCCCCGATGTCGTCTGGTTTGGCGAGATGCCTTACCATATTCCTGAAATCTATTCCGCGATCCGGACAGCAGACTTGTTTGTCAGCATCGGTACATCGGGTGCGGTTTATCCTGCTGCCGGCTTTGTGCGCGATGCGAAACAGCAGGGTGCGAAGACGCTCGAGCTCAATCTGGAGCCATCACAGGGCAGCCATTTCTTTGACGAGGCACGCTATGGCCCGGCGACCGAAGTCGTGCCCGTATGGGTTGACGAACTGCTCGACCTTTAGCCGCCGCAACTGCGGCATTCGGGGTCCTTGGGCAGGTTGACCGTGCGCATCGCGGGTTTCAGCCCGTCGAAGATGTGGAGCTTGCCCTTGGTGTCATCGCCAAAGCCGGTGAGGCAGCGGATCGCCTCCATCGCGGCAAAGCTGCCCATCAGACCGCACATCGCGCCGAGTACGCCTTG
>DASUDM010000090.1:0-4214 GCA_036275575.1 Sphingorhabdus sp.
CATGCCTTCGAGCGCGCGATGGGCAGACATGATGCAGGCGCCGGGGCGCTTTTCAAACCAGTCGCGCGGCCCGCCCATCCAAGCCATCAGGAAATCGGTGAGCGATTCGCGCATCGGCGAAAGATCGTCTGCGTGCATCGCGCGCAGTTCGGCGAAATCGGGCTCGCTTTCCATCAGGTCGTAAAAGCGGTTCACCATGCGCGCGATCGGTTCGCGCCCGCCTATGCGGTCAAAGGGCAATTGCGGTCTGGATTTAGGATCGGCTTCGCTCATGCTGTTGCTTTTGTCGCTATCGCGCCAGATTATCCTTGAGCGAAATCAAACGTTGAAGCGGAACAGCATGATGTCGCCGTCCTTGACTTCATATTCCTTGCCTTCAGACCGCCACTTGCCCGCTTCCTTGGCGCCGGCCTCGCCATTGTATTGGACATAGTCATCATAGGCCATGGTCTCGGCGCGGATAAAGCCTTTCTCGAAATCGCTGTGGATCACGCCCGCGGCCTGCGGGGCCTTGGCACCCTTGAACACCGTCCAGGCGCGCGCTTCCTTGGGGCCGACCGTGAAGAAGGTGATGAGGTGGAGCAGTTCGTATCCGGCCCGGATCACGCGGGCGAGACCGGTTTCCTCCAGCCCCAGATCGGCGAGGAATACTTCACGGTCTTCGGCCGGCATGGTCGAGATTTCCGCTTCGATCGCCGCCGAAACCACAACGGCCTCGGCCCCTTCAGCCTTTGCCTTTTCAAACACCTTGGCCGAAAGCGCATTACCATTTGCAGCCGAGGCTTCCTCGACATTGCAGACATAGAGGACAGGCTTTGAGGTCAGCAATTGGGCTTGCTGGAAAATGCGTGCTTCTTCGGGATCGTTCGGCGTCAGCAAGCGCGCAGGCTTGCCATCGCGCAGCAGGTCGAGTGCGCGACCCAGCACGGCTGCCGCAACTTTCGCTTCCTTGTCGCCGCCGGTCGCCTTTTTCTGGAAGGCGGGTACGCGCTTTTCGAGGCTTTCGAGGTCAGCAAGCATCAATTCGGTCTCGACCGTTTCGGCATCCGAAATCGGATCAATCTTGTTGTCGACATGCTGGATGTCGTCATTTTCGAAACAGCGCAGAACATGTACGATGGCATCGACCTCGCGGATATTGGCGAGGAACTGGTTGCCGAGGCCTTCACCCTTGGAGGCGCCGCGCACCAGTCCGGCGATGTCGACAAAGCTGAGCTGGGTTTCGATAACTTTGGCGCTTCCACCAATCTTCGCGATCACATGCAGGCGCGGATCGGGCACCGCGACCGCGCCGACATTGGGCTCGATGGTGCAAAAGGGATAGTTGGCCGCCTGCGCCGCTTGCGTCTCGGTCAGCGCGTTGAAGAGGGTGGACTTGCCCACATTGGGCAGCCCGACAATACCGCATTTGAAACCCATAAAATCCTCGTTGGGAATGAATTGCGCGCGCCTTAGCGGTAGTGGGCGCGAAAGGCCAGCCTTGCCATGGTTCAACTGTTTGTAGCCTGCCGTTCAGGCAAGTGTTGCTAGGCTGGCAACCACAAAAAAATTCGCTCGGGTTGCAAGATGACAGCAGGATTCAATTCGAAAGTCCTTCTCATTTCAATGTTTGGCATAGTGGCTACGCCCTTATGGGCACGCAGCGGCGTCGAGGCAGACATACTCGAAGAGGTCAATTTCCTTCGAAGCGATCCAAGCGCCTTTGCGCGTGAACTCGATGATTTGAGAGGGCGCTTCGATGGCGACATCCTTTTGGGAGAGGGAGACGGGCCGGATTTCACGACCCATGAAGGTCCGCGAGCGGTTTCCGAAGCAGCGCGCGAGTTACGCCGCAGGCGCGCGGTCAATACCTTGCTGCCCAGCGACTTATTGGCCCGCGCCGCCGCCGATCATGTGCGTGCACAGGGGGCCAGCGGTCAGATTGGTCACTATTCCAATGGCAAGGGACCCGGACAGCGTGTCAAGGCCCGCGGCGGCAATGTCTATGTCGGTGAGGTGATCGTTTATAATTACACCAGCGCTCAAAATGCCGTCCAGCAGCTAGTGGTTGATGATGGTGTACCGGATCGTGGGCATCGCAAGCTGCTGTTTTTGCCGCAATATCGCTATGCCGGCGTCGCTTGCGGCAGCCACCGGCAATGGCGCAACATGTGCGTCATCGTCCTCGCCCAGACAAGAGATGGATCGCCGATCATGCCACCCAGGGGGGAGTGATCAGGCTAGTCGTGCACCGCCTTCACCCAAGGTCCGAATGGCGAATTGCCGAGCATCGCCAGTTGTGTTTCCGCCGAAACCTTGTTGATCGCTTCCTGCGGCTTCATGCCCGGATGCACCGCACGGCGCAGCGGGCGGGTGCCGGCTGGCATGGCGGCGATTTCGGCGATGGCGCGGGGCACATCCATCGGATCGGCACTGCGGCGGGTGCCGTCTTCCTTGCCCATGCTATTGACCAGTGCCGGGTAGGCCGCAGCCTGATCTTCGGTAAGCCTTGATTTCAATTCGCTCGCCAATTGGTTGCGGTTTACCCAAACCTTGGTCGGATAGCCGCCCGGCTGGATCACGCAGACCTCAACATTGTGCGGCACCAGTTCATAGGCCATCGCTTCGCTCATCGCCTCCAACGCGAATTTGGTAGGGGAATAATGGCCGGCAGAGGGCACAATTACCCGACCGAGTTGCGAGGAAATGTTGAAGATCAACCCGCGCTTCGCCTTGCGCATGCCGGGCAGGACGGCGCGGGCCATGCGGTGTGGTCCATAGACATTGGTGTCGAAGATCAGCGCAGTCGCTTGCATATCCTGCAGTTCGATCGGTCCCGCAAAGCCGACACCGGCATTGTTGATAAGGATTTCGAGCGGCCCGCCAGCGATACGCTCCGCTTCTTCGACGCCATCGGCGACCTGCTCATCCGAGGTGACGTCGATCTGGATGATATGGATATCGAGTTTTTCCTTCGCCGCTTCGGCCTTGAGCTCGTCGGCTTCCTTGCGCGGCAGCCCGCGCATCGATGCAATCACCTTTGCCCCAAGTCGCGCATAATGCAGCACACCCAGATAGCCGAAACCGGACGAGGCGCCGGTAACCAGAATCGATTTCCCCGCGAGTGGTTTATCAGAGGCGGAGACGGTAGAGGGAATGGCAGCGGCGGCGCCTGCGGCCAATGCGGTCTTGATTACAGTGCGGCGTTCCATGTCGGTCATCGTGGCTCTCCTTCGAATGCCACGATATCTGGATTCACGCCGATTGCGAGTCCAGCCAGCGTTTCAACTGTATCGGATCGTGAAATCGGATGACCTTGGCCTCGTGGCCTTTCAGTGCAGCCTCCAGCCTGTGCTTGGGTCCGCTATTCCAGCGCAACACATAAAGGAAAAAGCCGAGCTCGAAACGCTCGGGGCAGTCTTCGGTCATATCCGGGCGTGCCTTCCCGCGCCATGTCCAGATCCGCTTGAGCAAGCGTGCGATACAAAGCCGGATGGGATAGTCGAGGTAAAGCACTGTGTCAGCGCGTTCGAGCCGTGGAGCGAGGGTGCCGCCATAGGTGCCATCGATGATCCAGCTTCCGGTCGCGGTTATCGCCACCAGCTTTTCCCGGATCTCGTCCTTGCTGCTTTCAACCCAGCCGGGTTGCCAGTTGAGCTGGTCCATATGGAAAACGGGTAACCCCAGTATCGGCCCCAATTGTGCAGCGAGGGTCGACTTGCCTGCTCCGCAAGGCCCAACAATCAGGATACGTCGCACTCTTGCCGTCCAACCTCACCGACCCGCAGCCGTTTCAACCAATGGGAGAAGCCGGGAATCGAGCAGAGCGGCGGTGCGATGGCCAATGCCCTTCAGATAATCTGTGTGGCTGTTCCACGCCATGAAGGATGCGACGCTTTCTTGCTCGATCAACATCGCCATATCCCACCGTTCGCCTTCAGGTCCGATCAGCCACGGACCACCTTTTCCCAGAAATCGGATGGCGCCCCCGCTTGCTTCGAGGAACGGCTTTGTGTGCTCTACATATGTCCAAAACGCCTGTTCGCCGCTAATCGCAGCTGCCGGAGCAAGTTCCGGCGTAGCACTATAATCCGCCAAATCTCGGAACCGTAAGAGGTTGAGCATGGTCACAGGGCCAACAATGCCGCGCATGAAAAATGCGCGACCGGCCTCGTCGGTTACGTTGAGATAGGAAGGGGCGGTCATCTCTACTTCAATCATCTTTCAGGCGAAGC
>DASUDM010000091.1:0-2831 GCA_036275575.1 Sphingorhabdus sp.
AGGTATGGGCATCATGGCTGCCGGTCAGCAGGCAGCCTTGGGCAAATTCCTAGCCTTCAGCCGTGTGCAGGAAAGCGTCGCCGACGCGTCCGGTGCCCGCTACCTCTCGGCTGCAGGAATTTCAGGCCGCGGTTCGATCGACTTTTTCAAGAAACTGCAGAATTACGAGTTCCGCCTCGGCATACCACAAGTCGACAGCTATGATCGCACCCACCCGCTTTCAGGCGAGCGTATTACGGTGCTTGAAGACACATACAAAGCCGATCCTGCATGGGATGCACCGCTCAATCCGAAATGGGAGGCGGATTTCAAGCGCGTGAAGGCCAAACTGCAAGGCTATATCGCAGACCCGACCGCGACCCTTAGAGACTATCCGGAAACCGACAAATCGGTACCCGGCCACTATGCCCGCGCATATGCCTGGCACAAGGCAGCTTATCCCGAAAAGGCGCTTTCGGAAGCCAACAGCCTGATCGCCAAGAATCCCGGAGATCCCTATTTCCTTGAACTGCAGGGGCAAATCCTGCTTGAATCCGGGAAGCCGGACGAAGCCTTGGCTTCGTTGCGCAAGGCAGTGGAAATCACTGGCAACCAACCCCTGATCGCCGCAGTTTTTGGCCATGCCTTGATTGCCACCGAAGACAAGACCAATCTTGCCGAGGCCGAACGCGTCCTCAAAGCTGCTGTGGCAAAGGATAACAACAATCCCTTTGCCTGGTACCAATTGGGCGTCGTCTACCAAGCGATGGGAGACGAGCCGCGCGCAGCGCTTGCCAGCGCAGAACGTTACCTGATGGAAGGTGCGCCACAACTGGCATTGCCCAACGCCGCAACTGCGATGGCAGGTCTGCCTGAATATTCGCAGGACTGGATAAGGGCACAAGACGTGAAGCTTGTTGCCGAAGCGCAGGTTCAAAAACTCGAAAAGCGAAAACGGTAACGGGGTTAATCCTCTGGCCGGTTGACAATAAAGAAGCTACGCCAACACCATGGATCAGCCACAATCGAACAATCGCCTCCCCTGGATCTTTGCACTTGTCGCAGCAATGGTGCTGATCGGCACCGGCGTGTATTTTTTCACCGGCAAAGAAGAGGTCGAGCGGGGCGATAAGGCCAGCTATGCTGCGGCCGATGCCGAACGGGCCATTTCCGCAGCAGGCATCAGCAAGACGGAACGTGCCGCAACCGAAGCGATCGTTCGGGCCTATATCCTCGAAAACCCTGAAATCATCACCGAGGCTGTTGAAATCCTGCAAAAACGCGAAATGGCGAAAAGGATGGATGCAGCGGGTGGCGACCTTACCAAACCGTTCCCCGGTGCGGTCGGCGGCAATCCGGATGGCGCGATCACCGTTGTCGAATTTACCGATTATAATTGCGGTTTCTGCCGCTCCAGCGTTGCTGACCTAAATCGTTTGATGGCGAGCGAGAAGGATGTTCGCATCGTCTATCGCGAGTTACCAATCCTTTCGGCCACCAGCCGCGATGCGGCCCGCTGGGCACTGGCTGCCGCCAAGCAGGGCAAGCACAAGGCATTCCACGATGCGATGTTTGCTGCAGGGCCGGCAAGCGAGCAAACCATCACCGCAGCTGCACGGCGCGCAGGGCTCGATATGGCCAGGGCAGCGAAAGATGCCGCCTCTGAAGAAATCAACGCGGAGATTGAGCGCAACCTGGCGATGATGCAGCAAATTGGCTTTTCGGGCACGCCAACCTTCATCATAGGCGATCAGATGCTGGAAGGTGCTCTGGGCTATGATGCTCTGAAGGCGGCCGTTGAAAAGGCGCGCAAGAAAGGCTGATCAGCCTTTCTTACCCTGCGCCACAACATACCATTCAACCGACCCCTTCCGGCTCGCCGGCGGTTTTGCATGTTTCACAGTGGCAAAGTTGGATTTGAGCAAGGCCAGCAGTTCGGGATCCGTACCACCTGCAAATACCTTGGCGACGAAATCTCCGCCGGGCTGGAGGACTTCGACCGCAAAATGCGCTGCGGCTTCCACCAGCCCCATGGTCCGCAAATGATCCGTTTGCTTGTGACCGACTGTATTCGCCGCCATGTCGGATATGATGAGGTCAGGCGCCTGCCCCAACGCTTCGACCAAAAGGTCTGGCGCCCTGTCGTCCATGAAGTCCATTTCGAACAGGGTAACGCCTTCGATTGGATCGACGGGTAGCAAGTCTATCCCTGAAACCTTCGCACTCGGCAGCCTGCGGCGAACAACCTGTGCCCAGCCTCCCGGCGCGATACCCAGATCGACAACAGCTTTCTTGCCTTTTAGGAAATGGAACTTTTCATCGAGTTCAATCAGCTTGAAAGCGGCCCTGCTCCGATATCCTTCGTTCTGGGCGCGTTTGACATAGGGGTCGTTCAGCTGGCGTTCCAGCCACCGCGCTGATTGCGCACTGCGCCGCTTGGCCGTTTTTACGCGCTCCTTGCCAGTCGCGCTGCGCCCGGAGCGATTGCCGCCAAAGGTAAATTTGGTCATGCCGGCCGCTTGCCGCGGCGCTTGGCATCGCTCGCCATCAGTGCGCGCAATATCCCTTCTCGAATACCACGGTCTGCAACGCCCAGGCGCTCGCCCGGCCAGATGTCGAATATGGTTTCGAGTATCGCGCAGCCAGCAACAACCAGATCGGAGCGTTCATGGCCTATGGTCGGGAATTTGGCCCGCCCGGTTGGCGGAAGTGCCGCAAGTGTCTGGCTGATTTCGCGCATTGCCGACGTGGGCAGATGAAGCCCGTCGATTTGCTTGCGATCATAGGATTGGAGTTTCAGATACACGCTCGCAAGTGTGGTGACCGTACCCGAGGTCCCCAACAACCGATGG
>DASUDM010000092.1:0-3543 GCA_036275575.1 Sphingorhabdus sp.
ATTCTTTTCGGTTACACCCAGGATCAGGGGCATTTCCTTGAGCTGGCGCAAAATCTGATCGCGATGCGCGCTATCGATGCGGACCAGTGCAGCGCCTGCGGGTGATGCGTCTCCGGTAAGTGCCGACAGTGTCGCTTCGGATGCATAGGCCCGTTCGCCGATAAACTCGTCGACAATGCCTGTAACTGCAAGATCGCGCTGGGTGCGCCTGCCGCCGAGTAACTCCACATGCACCCTGCCCCCGGCCGGGACCTGCAGCTTATCGGCCAGTTGGCGGCTGAGCATCAAGCCACCGATCGGCATGCGCATCGCGCTGCCATCGCTGTCTATCCGGAGGCTGAGCTGCGAATCCGGGCGAGCGCTTTCGATTGCGGTGCGTTCGGATCGATTGCCATAGCCGAGCTTGACCGCAACCCCGCGCGTCGGCTCGACCCGCAATACCCCCGGCATTTGCGCCAAGGCGAAAATTGCATCCTCGTTCCGCGGTTCGGTGAATACTACCGTCAGATCCTGCCGCTGCGCACGGAAGAAATAGGAATCGAGCATCGTCCGGCTTGAATCGATAAACTGGGTGGTCGCGAACAGCAGGCCGCCCGCGAGCGCGACACCGAACACGGTAATCGCCGAGCGTACCGGCCAACGGGCAATATGGCGTACAATCATGTGGCCGATGGCGGTGAATCCGGCGGCTTTGCCCAGCCGCTCGACCATACCCGCCCGGTAAACCGGCGGCGGCGGCGGCGACATCGCCACTGCCGGGTTAAGCCGTATCGCAGAATATACTCCGCCCAATGCCCCAAGCGCAGCGGCCGCAAAAGACAGGCCGCCGGCGGCCACAATAACCATCGGCGCAACATGGTATCGCAGGAATGGGAAGCGGTAATAGCGCGCGTAGATCTGCGTCATCTCGCTGCCCATCCAGATCCCGGCCGCAGCCCCCATCACAGTCGCCAGCACGGCTATGGCCAATGCGAACTTCAGATAATGGCCGCCAATTGCCCAGTCCGAATAGCCAAAGGCCTTTAGCAGGCCGATTTGCGTCCGCTCGGTGCGGATCATCCGACCCATGACGATATAAACAAGGAAGACCGCGACCAGCAGGAAGATAGGGGGAATGACCCGCGTCATCGCGCTTAGCTGCATCAGCTCATTCTCGATAAAGGCATGCGACAGCTGGTCTTCGCGGCCATAGGCACCAGTGCCACCATAAGGGGCCAGGATGCCATCAACCGCGCGAATGACATCGGCTTCCGATGCACTGCGTTCCAGCATGATCGACACCGTGTTGATTGCTTCGGTGCGGTCTGTTGCCGCCTCCAGCGCCTTTTGCCCCATCCAGAAGACGCCAAACCGCTGGTCGTCAGGCAAGATGTCACCCGGGGCGAGGGCATAGATGAAATCGGGAGCTAGCCCCGTGCCGACAATGCGCAACGCCTGTTTCTGCCCGTAAATCAGCGCATCGACCCGATCGCCAATCTCCAGCCCGTTGGCCTTGGCAAAAGCCTCGTCAACCACTGCCTCTTCAGGATAACCAAGCCGGGGCAAACGCCCTTCGCGCAGGGTGAGGCGGTTCATCCGGTTGCCACGCATCTCATCCACCGAATTGATCAAGGCGCGCACGGGAACAACGCGATCCGGAAAATCGAGTGTCGCATATTGCTGCAGCGTGCCTTCAGCCTGACGGATGCCGGGCACCTGCGATAGCCGGGCGACGATGCTGCGCGGCGCGCGGGTCATCGTACCGAAAACATCGGCAAACTGATTGCGCGCATAATAAGCGTCGCGGGTTTCGGTGAGCGAGCGGTGCACACCCAGCGACATGACAAAGGTTGCAGTCGCCGCGGCCAGCACCAGGGCGATCGCCAATGCCTGCCCGCGCAGGTGCCAAAGATCACGCAGCAGCTTGAGGTCGAGTGCCCTCACCAGCTGATCCGCGAGGGCGAAACGGGGGCAGGATTGACCTCAATCGAGGCAATCTGCCCGTCGCGGAAATGCAAAACGCGATGCGCCATCGCCGCAATCCCGGCATTGTGTGTGATGATGACCACTGTGGTCCCCAATTCGCGGTTCGCCTGTTCGAGCGTTTCGAGCACATGGATGCCGGTGGCACTGTCGAGGGCGCCGGTCGGCTCGTCACACAGCAGCACGCTCGGCTGTTTGGCGATTGCACGTGCGACCGCGACCCGTTGCTGCTCGCCGCCCGATAGCTGCGCCGGATAATGGTCGCGCCGTGGCTCTAGCCCGACCAGCGCCAGCGCGGCGTGCGGATCCATCGGATTTTCCGCGATATCGGTGACAAGGCGGACATTTTCTTCCGCCGTCAGGCTGGGGATGAGGTTATAGAATTGGAAAATGAAGCCGATATGCTGGCGGCGAAAACGTGTCAGATCGGCATCATCAAGCGCCGATAGCTCCAGTTCGCCATAATGCAGCGTTCCCGAGGTGGGGCGATCGAGCCCGCCAATGATGTTGAGCAAGGTGGACTTGCCACTTCCCGAAGGACCCAGCAGGACAAGGATTTCGCCGGCCGCGATTTCCAGATCGACCCCGCGCAGCGCGTGTACTTCGGTCTCGCCCGTCCGGTAGACCTTGCACAGTCCGGTCGCGGAAAAGGCAGGGCCGCGATCCGCTTTTTTGCCTGGCTGGGTGCCCATGCTCCCCATCTCCCTTTGCGTGTCGCATTGGCGACGCGCAATCTTCCCTTAGCTTAAACCAGCCGCTCGTACTTTGCGACTGATCAAACCGCAGGCGATTTGGCAGCCAGCGACCTCAGGGCTTGTCTTACGGCCCACACGCTGGTAATCGCCCGCCCGTCGCCGCTTTAGCTCAGTCGGTAGAGCACATCATTCGTAATGATGGGGTCACGTGTTCGAGTCACGTAAGCGGCACCATTTTCCCTGATTGTCCAACGCTCATGGTGCTCCCAATCATACGGGAACAGCTATCTGCTTGCTGCCGAATACCGATTGCCAGTTCTCGATTTCACTGACCACGATATCGTCAATGCCATGGGCCAGCGAAGCGACCTGCGCATAATGTAGTGATCCCACCGGCGCATTGAGCAAAATCTGGATGCGGCCTTCGACTTCGGCAAGCTTTTCGGCGGTGATCTCTGAAATCGATGCGAAACGTTCAAAATCACCGAAATAGCGGATGCCCGCGATGGCGCCGCCCAGTGCGGGTAAGGAAACACCCAGGAAGGTGAAGCTTTTGGATGTCGCGTGTGGCCAGCTTGATGGCAGCCAGCCGAGCGACGCAAGTGCCAGCAGCGCGAGGTAGCCGGCGACTGAAAGCACCGCGAGTTTGAACAGGGTTTCGGACAATTGGTCGAGACCATGGTGTACACGGGCAAGCCGCTTCGCTTTATCTTCATGATAGGCGCGCTGGTCTGCTGCGTGGCGAAGCAGCAGATTTTCGAGCACGGCGTGCAGATAGTCATGGTCTATCCGGATTTTGGGCAGGCCAAGGTCACGAAGCACCTCTTTGGCATAAAATTCCGGCCAGCCGGTATCAGCGCCCCGTGGCCAACGCCCGCTGGCCCGG
>DASUDM010000093.1:0-2964 GCA_036275575.1 Sphingorhabdus sp.
CACCGATGTGCTCGATGCGCCAGCCGCCCGCCCTGGTGGCTATGATACCGAACGCGGCGATGCGGTGATCGCCTATGCCCGCAAGTTCCTCGATCAAGCGGTGCCGCTGGCCAGTGGCAGCTGGGCTGATTGGGATGGCGGTGACCTGCAATTGGCCGACGCCTCGGTTCCCATCATCCGCCGCGGAGACGACATCCTTCTGCGCCACAACGGCCTTGGCATCGAAATCGTCATCGATCGCGAGCATCCCGTCGGCAAGACCGACAAGGCGGGCATCGCCGATGTCATCCTCGAAGCCGCGCTGACGACAATCATCGACCTCGAGGATTCGGTCGCAGCGGTCGACGCCGAAGACAAGGTGAAGGGCTATACCAACTGGCTCGGCCTGATGCGCGGCGATCTGACCGCCAGCTTTGAAAAGGGCGGCACCACCATGACCCGCGCGCTCGAAGATGACCGCGAATGGGATGAAGAACTGCTTCACGGCCGTTCGGTGATGTTCGTGCGCAATGTCGGCCATTTGATGACCAACCCTGCGGTGCGCCTGCCCGATGGCAGCGAAGCGCCCGAAGGCATACTCGACGCGGTTTTCACTTCGCTCTGCGCGATGCACGACCTACTCGGTCTGGGCAAATACAGGAATAGTCGCGCGGGCAGCATCTATATCGTCAAGCCCAAGCAGCACGGACCGGAGGAATGCGCCTTCACCAACGACCTTTTCGATGCCGTCGAAGACCTGCTGGGTCTCGACCGGCACACGATCAAGGTTGGCGTGATGGACGAAGAACGCCGCACCAGCGCCAACCTCGCCGCCTGCATCTATGCGGTGCGCGACCGCATCGTTTTCATCAACACCGGCTTTCTTGATCGCACTGGCGACGAAATGCACACGGCGATGCAGGCCGGCCCGATGATCCGCAAGGCGGACATGAAGGCCAGCGCGTGGATCCAGGCCTATGAAGCGCGCAATGTCCAGATCGGCCTTGCCTGTGGCCTGTCCGGCAAGGCGCAGATCGGCAAGGGCATGTGGGCCGCGCCCGACATGATGAAGGATATGATGGCGCAGAAGATCGGCCATCCCAAATCGGGCGCAAACACCGCCTGGGTCCCTTCACCCACCGCCGCGACGCTGCACGCGATGCATTACCATATGGTCGATGTGTTCGAGGTGCAGAAGGAACTGGCGGGCAAAGAAACCCCGGCACTCGATGCCTTGCTGACCATTCCCGCTGCGCCACGCGGCCACAACTGGTCAGCCGAAGAAGTGCAGCAGGAACTGGAGAACAACGCACAAGGCATACTCGGCTATGTCGTGCGCTGGATCGATCAGGGCATTGGCTGTTCGAAGGTACCCGACATCCACGATATCGGCCTGATGGAAGACCGTGCCACGCTGCGCATTTCATCGCAGCATATTGCCAACTGGCTGCTCCACGGCGTGTGCACCCCCGAACAGGTCGACGCCGCCTTCACCAAGATGGCGGCCAAGGTCGATGCGCAGAATGCAGGCGATCCGCTCTATGAAAAGCTGGAAAGCAGCAGCATCGCCCTCAAGGCCGCACGCGCGCTGGTCTATGGAGGTGTGGCGCAGCCGAGCGGTTATACCGAGCCTCTGCTGCACAAATTCCGGTTGGAAAAGAAGGCGGCGTAATCTTGCTCCTGTTTCTTGTGGGTTAGCGTGTGCGCTGCAGTCACGTGGCGCACCGCAGCCTTATCTCCAAAGCAAGTACAGGATTCCCAGATTGATGGCAGGCGAGAGAAGGCCGGCTGTAACGCCGGCCAATCCAAGTTTGTCTGCAAGCAAGTTCCAAGGCATGCCCAGCGGAACCAGGAAAACGCCTGCCAAGGGATCCAGTTCCTGACCGAACCAGCCAAAAGTGCCGGTCAGAAAATAGAAAATGGCAGCCGTGTAAAGCGCTGCGAAAATCCAGAACAGCCATTTCATGCGACGATCCTTCCTATGCCGATAGACTCGCATTGAAACTTTTTGTGTCTGGCTATGTACCGCTTTTTTGCTTTGCTTTCCACTCCATAGCATTGCGTACCCGCCATTCGACCGAAGGGTGGGTATAAAACAGCGCTTCCTGCAACGCCCCGGGCCTTGGGTAGCGATATTCGGCAGTCTTGACCAACGCGCTTGCCAATGCATCAGGCAGGTTTGCGTGGCGCAGCGAATAATTGTCCGCTTCGCGCTCGCCCTGCCGGACAACGGCGTTCATCACCGGTTGGGCAAACAGCCCGAGCAGGCTGACAGTGAATATCAGCACCGGCAGCCCTTGTGGTTCGCCGATGCTGGCCTTGCTGCCAAACATACGTGCTATTCGGGGGAAAAGCCGGTCGGCCAGAAAGAACAGCACCATCGCCACGATCACCAGCACACCAACCATCCGCCAAATATGCCCACTGACATAATGGCCGATTTCATGACCGGTGACGGCCTTCACTTCGTCCAGCGATGCGCCCTTCAGCGCGACATCTGAAATGGCGATCCGCTTCGACCCGAACAGGCCGGAAACATTGGCGGTGAAATTGTTCGATTGGCGCGAGCCATCATAAACGAAGATGCGGTCGGCCGGGATGCCGGCTTCTGCAGCCATACCCACCAAGGCTGCCTTCACAGGGCCATCCTGCAACGGTTTGTACTCGTTGAACAACGGCTCGATCACTACCGGAGTTAGCAGCATTGTTAATGCGCCCGCAATTGCCGTCAACCCGCCCGACCATAACCACCAACGCTTACCCACGCGACGGATCAGCACATAAATGCCAAGGAAGAACAATGCGCCGAGCAAGCTGGTAATCACGATACCGATGGCATCCTGCATCAGAAAGTCTGCGAGCGGCTGGCTGGTGCGACCATAGGATTTTTCAAAACCCCATTCCTCGTAGATACCCCATGGCAACCCGATAACAGCGGAGGCGAAGAAATAGGTCACGCCCACCAGCCAAGTCTGCAAGCCCCAG
>DASUDM010000094.1:0-3131 GCA_036275575.1 Sphingorhabdus sp.
CTGGTCTTCCGCACAGGGCTGCCCTGGCGCAACGAGCTCGTCCCCGGTCGATACGAGCGCCACCCTCAGCTTACGCCGTACGAGCAGCGAACCATGCCCCGCCATCGCCGCCAATGCGAGATGACGCGCATGCAGCGCCGCGCCTTTGGCCACGACAATCTGGCCTTCGTTGAAATCGCCACCCGCAACACGCACATTGGCACCAAGCTTTTGCGGAGCATCGCTGATCAGTGTCACGATATCACCTTCGCGGGAGACATTTTCCTGGATGATGACGGTATCGGCACCCTCGGGTACTACTGCCCCAGTAAAAATGCGCACGGCTTCACCCGAACCAACATTTCCGGCAAAGCGTCGCCCCGCAGCGCTTTCACCGATCACCGACCACGGACCGCCAGCATCGGCAATGCGGATTGCGTAGCCATCCATTGCGGAAAGATCGCGTGCGGGTTGGGTACGCAGGGCAACGACATCCTCGGCCGCCCAGCGGCCCGCAGCGTCGGTGAGCGGCAATAGCTCGGTTTCGACAGTATCCTTGAGCGCAAAGATCCGCGCCTGCGCTTCCTCGATTGAAATCATGCAGCCCGCCAGTCGCCCGACTTGCCTCCACTTTTCGAGAGCAGACGGACGCCGGTAATAACCATCGCTTTATCGAGCGCTTTGGCCATGTCGTAAATGGTCAGCAGCGCCACGGAGGCCGCGGTCATCGCCTCCATCTCCACCCCGGTTTGGCCAGTCAAACGGGCGAGGGCAGTTACGCGGATTCCATCGCTTTCGAATTCAAAATCGACCGCCACCTTGGACAATGCAAGCGGATGGCACAGTGGGATCAGCTCGCTCGTCTTCTTCGCAGCCATTATGCCGGCGATGCGCGCGGTGGCGAGGACATCACCCTTCTTCACGGCACCCTCGCGGATCGCCGCCAGCGCCTCTGCCGACATGGAAATTCGACCTTCGGCCAGCGCTTCACGGACAGTCGCATCCTTGGAGGATATATCGACCATTGCGGCATTTCCCGCGTCGTCGAGATGGGTAAGCTTGGTCATGCGCCTGACAATAGCATTTTCGTCGCGGCTTCAACATCCGCCTGTCGCATCAAGCTTTCACCCACAAGGAATGTGCGAACGCCGCTGTCGGCCATGCGCAGGCAATCGGCGTGGGTCGCAATGCCACTTTCGCATACCAGCAACACATCGTCGGGCACCATGCCTGCCAAACGTTCGGTCGTTGCCAGATCAACGTCAAAGGTTTTGAGGTTGCGGTTGTTGACGCCGATAAGGCGGGATTGGAGCTTGGAAAGGGCCCGTTCCATCTCACGCTCGTCATGCACCTCGACCAGGACATCGAGTCCCTCGGCACGTGCGGCGTCTTCGATTTCCGACATCAGCAAATCTTCAAGAGCCGCGACAATAATCAATATCGCATCGGCCCCCATCGCCCTTGCTTCGGCGCACTGCCATGGATCGACCATGAAATCCTTGCGGATGACGGGCAAGTCGCAAGCAGCACGCGCTGCGATCAGGTAATCCTCATGGCCATGGAAATAGGGTGCATCGGTCAACACCGAAAGGCACGCTGCACCCCCCGCTTCATAAGCCCGGGCGTGGGCGGGTGGATCGAAATCGGGTCGGATAAGCCCTTTTGACGGACTGGCTTTCTTGATTTCGGCAATCAGTGCGAAACCGGTTTGCGCCTTGGCGCGCAAGGCGTTTTCAAAACCGCGAGCCGCGGACGGGGACTGCCAGTGTGACAGGCCCAAGGGCTTGCGTAGGGCAACTTCGACGCGTTTCGTCGCGCAGATCTCGTCCAGTTTGTTTGCCATCAGAAATTGATCCAGCAATCGAGCAGGGCTTTGGCCAAACCTTTGTCGATGGCCTCGGCAGCTTCCTCGACGCCGGATTGCCAATCATTGGCATGACCTGCAACCATCAGCGCCGCGGCTGCATTGAAAAGCACAGCATCGCGATAGGCGCGGTCCTGCTCGGTTTCCTGCAAACCTGCGAGCAAGCGGCGGAGTGCTGCTGCATTATAGTCTGCATCGCCGCCTTTCAGCGCTTCGGTTGCATGGCGGGGCAGGCCGGCCTCGTCCGGGCTTATACGCTCTTGCAACTGGCCCAAGCGGACAAAGCTGCTCGGTCCAGAAATCGACAGTTCATCGAGCGGTTCATCACCGGCAACGAGCATCGCATCCTCGTAGCCCAGCATTTCAAGCGCGCCGGCATAAACCGGCAGAAAATCTGGCCGCGCGACACCGATCAATTGGCGTTTTACGCCGGCAGGATTGCAAGCCGGCCCGCACAGGTTGAAAATAGTGCGTCGGCCAATTTCTTTACGGATCGGAGCAAGACGGCCGAGTGCGGGATGGTATTTCTGCGCGAAGAGGAATGCGATTCCAAGATCGGCGAGGGTTTGCTCCGCAGTTTCCGCAGCGCGGTCTAGGTTCAAGCCCAGCGCTTCCAGCGTATCGGCGCCGCCAGCCTTGCTTGATGCCGCACGGTTGCCATGCTTGGCGACCGGCACTTCGCAGGCGGCAACTACGATGGCGACTGCGGTCGAGACATTCAGGCTATGCGCACCGTCACCGCCGGTCCCGCAGACATCAATTGCACCTTCGGGAGCGATGACACGGATCATTCGCGCGCGCATCGCGCGGATGGCGCCTGCGATTTCCTCTGACGTCTCGTCGCGCTCTGCCATTTTGACCAAGGTTTCCTTGATCTCGATATCGGACATCGCGCCATCGAGCATTTGGCCGAACAGCGCTTCGGATTGGGCGAGCGAAAGCGTCATGCCCTATCCTTTGGCGTCATTCCAGCGGCCTTCATGAAATTGGCGAGCATCGCATGGCCATGCTCGGTAGCGATGCTTTCGGGGTGGAATTGCACACCGTGGATGGGCAGTTCGCGGTGGCGAAAACCCATCACATGGCCATCGTCGCTCGTCGCATTGACGATCAACTCGTCGGGAATGTCTTCGACAATCAGCGAGTGATAGCGGGTGGCGGTGAACGGTGAGGGCAGGCCAGTAAACAGCCCAGTACCATCGTGACTGACAGGACTGGTCTTTCCATGCATCAACCCGCCGCGCACGACCTTGCCGCCAAAATGCTGGCCAATGGTCTGGTGCCCAAG
>DASUDM010000095.1:0-6868 GCA_036275575.1 Sphingorhabdus sp.
GACATCGCGCTCGATCCGCTCGAAGGCACCACGATCACGGCAAAGGCTGGACCCAATGCGATGGCGGTGCTCGCGGTTGCCGAAGAAGGCAACCTCTTGAACGCACCTGATGTCTATATGGAAAAGCTCGCTGTCGGCCCCGGCTATTCCCCCGGAATTATCGACCTTGCCAAGACGCCGACCGAAAATGTGCTTGCCGTTGCCAAGGAAAAGGGCGTTCCGCCTGAAGAAATCATCGTCTGTGTCCTTGATCGCCCGCGCCATGACAAGCTGATCGCAGAGCTGCGTTCGCTGGGTTGCGGTATCATGCTGATCCCCGACGGCGACGTGGCTGGTGTTATCGCAACCACCAACCCGGACACGACGATTGACCTGTACATGGGCTCCGGCGGCGCACCCGAAGGCGTGCTGGCGGCTGCAGCGCTCCGCTGCGTCGGTGGTCAGTTCAAGGGCCGCTTGCTGTTCCGCAACGATGATGAACGCCTACGCGCGCGTAAATGGGGCATCGAGGATCTCGACAAGATTTACGATCTTGAGGAACTGGCCAAAGGTGACTGCATCTTTGCGGCGACCGGCGTGACCAGCGGTTCACTTCTCGAAGGCGTAAAGCGCACCCGCGATGGCAAGATCACCACCGAAAGCGTCGTGATGCGCGCCTCGTCGGGCACCGTGCGCTGGGTGAAGAGCGAGCATCGCCGGGCTTAATCGGCGCTAGAAAATCCCCAACGCCAATCCCTCAGCCATGGCTGCGCCCAATTCGCCAGCCGTGGAGAGGTCGGCTTCGCTGATCGTTTTGGGTGCCAGAATTTCTTCGGGCGTTTGAGCATGGGTGCAAACGATCAGGCTATCAGCGATGCGTTTCAGCCGCCAGCCGGTCGCGATGCGCTCTGCCTGGCGGACGGCGTTGCTTCCATCCGATCCCGCGCATACCAGCAGCGCATAAGGCCGCCCTTCGATCTGCCCAAGGCACGGATAATAACTGCGGTCAAGAAACGCCTTCATCACCCCGCTAATCGCCGCGAGGTTTTCTGGAAAGGCGAAGATATAGCCATTAGCATCGAGCAGCGTTTGCGGGTTGGCATCGTCGGCGTGCAGTAACAGCGTTTCAACACCAGAAGCATTTGCCGCTCCGGACGCTGCGGCTTCGGCCAGCGCTTTTGATCCGCCCGTCATACTGTGCCAGATGATGGCAAGCCGTTTCATGTGGGTGGAGCCTCGGCGAGGCGCGGAATCTCGGTAATGGCGGGTTCGTGGTCCCATCCTGCAAGTGCCTTGACCAGATCGCTTCCGGCAAGCCCCAGCGATGCGGTGTTGCGCAACGGATGCACCCAAACGGTTGCCGCATCGGCAAGCTCAGAATCGAGTACGACCTGCACTTCGCCGCCTGTGTCATTCATTGCACCCAGCGGAGTCACCGATCCGGGCGTCAGCGCCAACAGGCGCAGCAGATCTTCGGCCTTGGCAAAGCTCAGACGCTTGGATCCCACGGCTGAGGGCAGCGCTTTGAGGTCAACACGGATTTCCCCGGGCACGGTCACCAGCCAGAATTGGCCGCCATTATCCTTGAGGAACAGGTTTTTGGTATGTGCACCGGGCAGGCTGGCATTGAGCTCCCGGCTTTCATCGACGGTAAACACGGCATGGTGTTCGACCACTTCATAAGCAATGCCGCGCGCCTCCAGCTCGGCATAGAGGCGCGCTTCATTGTCCAATTTTTAGCCCCGGTGCAAAGCGCAGAGCTTGTTGCCGGTCGGGTCACGCAGATAAGCGAGATAGAGGCGGCCAAAACCGCCTTCGCGCCAGCCCGGCGGGTCTTCGATAGCCTTACCGCCATTGGCAACGCCAGCTGCATGCCAAGCGTCGGCCTGCTCGGGCGTCATCGCAAAACCGATTGTGCCGCCATTGGCACCGCAAGCGGGTTCGCCATTGATCGGGGGCGTCACAATGAAAAGCCCACCATTGTGCATGTAAATCAGTCGACCATTATCGTCGGTAATCGCGGGGTTGCCGCCAAAAGCCGCGAAGGTCGCGTCATAAAATTTCTTGGCTGCGGCAATATCATCCGCACCCACCATAATATGGCTAAACATAGTCTCTCTCCTTGGTTGAAACTTCAGAAAACCACGACGCTGCGGATGCTCTTGCCTGCATGCATCAGGTCGAACGCGGTATTGATCTCTTCGAGACCCATGACATGAGTGATCATCGGATCGATTTCGATTTTGCCGTTCATGTACATGTCGACGATCTTGGGCACGTCGGTGCGGCCTTTGGCGCCGCCGAAAGCGGTGCCGCGCCAGTTACGGCCGGTGACGAGCTGGAACGGGCGGGTGGCGATTTCCTTGCCGGCTTCGGCGACACCGATGATGATGCTGGTTCCCCAACCGCGATGGCAGGCCTCCAGAGCTATGCGCATCACTTCGGTATTGCCGGTCGCATCGAAGGTATAATCCGCGCCGCCATCGGTCATCTCGACAATCTTGGCGACCACATCCTCGCGGCTCATGCCTTTGGAGTTGAGGAATGCGGTCATGCCGAACTTGCGGCCCCACTCCTCGCGATCAGGGTTGATGTCGACGCCAATAATCATGTTGGCACCGGCAAGCCGCGCACCCTGGATGACGTTGAGGCCGATACCCCCAAGGCCGAAGACAGCGACATTGTCACCCACTTGTACCTTGGCGGTGTTGATGACGGCGCCAACACCGGTGGTCACGCCGCAACCGATATAGCAGCTCGTCTGGAACGGCGCGTCTTCGCGGATCTTGGCAACCGCGATTTCGGGCAGCACGGTGAAGTTCGAAAAGGTTGAGCAGCCCATATAATGATAGATTGGCTGGCCCTTATAGCTGAAGCGCGTCGTGCCATCGGGCATCAGCCCTTTGCCCTGCGTCGCCCGGATCGCGGTGCACAAATTGGTCTTTCCCGATAGGCAGCTTTTGCACTGGCGGCATTCTGGGGTGTAGAGCGGGATCACATGGTCGCCGGGCTTCACAGAGGTTACGCCCGCGCCAACCTCACGAACCACGCCTGCGCCTTCATGGCCCAACACGCTCGGGAAAATCCCCTCGCTGTCAAAACCATCCAGCGTATAGGCATCGGTGTGGCAGATGCCGGTGGCCATGATCTCGACCAGAACTTCACCCGCCTTCGGTCCTTCGAGATCAAGCTCGACAATCTCGAGTGGCTTCTTCGCTTCAAACGCAACTGCTGCGCGGGTCTTCATACGCAAAACTCCCCTGATACTTGCAGGTGGCTATGCCGATTCCATAACGCACCTGCAAGCCTCTCGGAGGGAAAAGGATTTGAGTTTTCGTCGCAGCCGCTCAAACTTTCTGGCGCAGCTGCCACCGCCGCCAGCCGGTCCACGCCAGTATCAGAGGTGCCAAGCCAAGCAATGCCCACAACACCCGCAAAAAAATTCCTCCGGCTGAGCCATCATGAAGAGGGTGCAGCCAGTTTAGGACCGTCGACGATGCTCCGGCCTTGGTCGTATCCGACACTGCGACTATCCGGCCATCATATTTGTCTAAATGGACGAAGCTATGCGGGAAACGGTCGCTCGGATCTCCTGGTTGCTGCATCCGTATTGTAAACAGGCCATCGCCGGCACCCGGCACATATATCCATCTGACCTTGGCATCGGGCAGCCGGATTTGAGCAAGGCTGACGGCCTGTTGAACTGAAATCGGTGTCCCGTTTTTGGCAGACATTTGGGGCACGCTTTCTTGCTCGATCGGCCCTACCGTTGCTCGCAAAACTGCTTCGGTTTCCTCGGGAAGTGACAGCGCAACGCCGGTTGCTGAAAGCAGCAGCATAGGAAGCAGGCTGATCAAGCCAGTCATTTTGTGCTGGTCGCGCAGTCTGCGTATTGTCGCGCCGTTCAGTTTCAATTTCAATGCCTTGCGCAATGATCCTCGGGGCCACCAGGCCCAAAGGCCCGAAAGAAGCAGCAAGAAGATTGCAAGCCCCGAGTAGCCGACTACGACCGCGCCGGTTTTGCCGAGCAACAGCCGATAGTGCAGATCGTAGATAAAGGTCATTGCATAATCGCCCCAGAAATCCCGCCGCAATATCCTGCTTCCGTCTGGCGCCAACCAGATCATCATAGGGGCAAAATCGCGCCCGGCGGTTTCTGGCGGGTTGTAATAACGTGCAGGTATCGCGCGACCATCGCCCTTGACCTCAAACCGCCACGGCCCCGTCTTTTGGGGATATGCGCTGCGAACCGTCAGAAGTGCACGATCCCAATCGGGCGCGGCGCTTTGCTGCACAGCGATTTCCGGGTGCAGAAGGCCGTCAATCTCGGTGTAGAACACCAGCAGCGACCCAGTCAGCCCGAGCAAAACAAGAAGGCAGCCGAGCGAAAGCCCCAGCCAAAGGTGAAGCTTTCGCACGGCTTTGCGCATCAGAACTTCACTCGTGCACTCAGGGTGACATTTGTCCCGTCAGCCGGGCTGTGCAGCGTTTGAGCGCCGTCCCACCAGACATATTCATAATAGGCGTCGGTGAGGTTCTTTGCCGAAAGCGAAATCTCCAAACGATCCGTCAAAGCATAAGCTGCTTCGGCGTTGACCGTCATATAGTCGCCCCAGCGACCGCGATTGTTGGCGGTTGTCAATTCATAGTCGGTCTGCCCTCCCAGCCAGAGCGAAACGCGCAGCTTTGGCAAGGCACTGAAATCCACGCCTCCGGAATACAACCAATGTGGAACATGATCGATTTCATTGCCTTTTAGAGCGGGGGTCGACGGATCGGGGCTGGTGATCACCGCCTTTTGCCAAGCGACCGCACCCCAAAAAGCTAGGCCTTTGACGGGGCGGGCGGACAATTGGACATCGATGCCTTTGCGCCGGGTCGCTCCCAGATTGTCAAAATCGCCCAAAGGATCGTTGAGCTTGCGCTTTATTTCGCCTGTTGCGGTTTGCTTCCAGATGGCCAGTCGCCCCTCAACATTGCCGCGTTGCACCTTCAATCCCGTTTCCCAACCCGTGTTGGTCGATGGTTCAAGATCAATCGCGCGCGGCGGGATGAGATAAGCACCCGATTCAGTACCAATTTGGAAGGTCTTGCCCCAATTGCCATAAAGCGTAATGCCGTCGACCGGGGTCAGGGCAACCGACAATTTTGGTTGCTGGATCGCTCCATAATCATTCGCCCGCGCGGTCGTATTGTTGAGCCGATTGGTGTAGCGGCCGCCAACCCAATCTATCCGGTAGGCAGGTGTGATCTTGATCCAGTCTGCCGGTTGCAAAATCGCCTGCACATATACGCCGCCGACTGTGAGGTGCATTTTCTGGTCCCGGGTTTGCGCGGTTGGAACCCTGTTGAGCGCGGTGAACCTGAGCGAAACATTGTCCTGCTTTTGCACATCACCGCCAGCTTCCAGCATCAGGTCCATGCTGCCCAGCCTTGTGTGATAATGGACGGCTGTCATTGCCCCCCAATGGTCTTCATTGGTCACGCGCCGCTGCTGCGCGGCAGCTGCTGAAAATTTGACATAACGATCGTCCCGGGTGCGATTGAAATAGGCCTTCGCCATCAGGTCGAGATTTTCGTTTAACGTGGCATCGAAATGTGCTGAGAATTGCTGCAGCTTTCGGGTGTCGCCATCGGTCGCGTTATAGGCATTGGTCATTCTCCGATCACGGCGTGAGTCGGCGAAGGTCAGGTAACCCGGTTCCTGCGCGTCCGATTCATAGTGGCGGGCGATGACACCTAGCCGGATATCGTCGGAGAAATTGTAGAACCATTTGCCTGCAATGCTGAGCCTGTCGAGTTCGGAATGGTCGCGAAATCCATCCGACTGACGGTAAGCGACTAGATAATTCTGGGTAAGTTTGCCCGTTTCGACGCCTGCGGATAGCTGGCCCTCATAGGTCGAATAACTGCCAATCGATGCTTTCGCATCGACATAGCTGCTACCAATGCGCGTCAGGATGTTGGCGCTGCCCGCGATGTTATGGAGCCCATAGCGAGGATCGGATGTACCTCGCACGACTTCGACCCCTGCAATATCCAAGGGGAAGACCTGATCGATGTAGAACATGTTCCCGGAGGCGACATTTGATGGAATTCCGTCGATCAGCAATTTCACCGCGTTGATTTCACCTTCGCCATTGAAGCCACGAAAGGCAAACTTGCCGCTGGTGGATCCTTGGTTGAAGTTGGTGACAAGCACCCCCGGTAGGCGACCGATCAGTTCCCAGGCATAATTGACATTGGCATTTTGGGCGACATCCGGCCCAAGCGTATCGACTGAGGTTATTACATTGGCTGACGATCCGGCCATGTTGCGTGCGGTGACGACTATGTCTTCACCAACCGCGAATTTGATATCTGAAACGCTGTTGTCTTCAGTCGATTGAAAAGCTGCCGCAGGAGACGCAGCAAGAAGTGCAGCCGCGAGAGCGGCTTTGGAAATGGTCATTTGAAAATCCGTTCTTTAACTTGGAGCCCAGATTAGGGCGCGTCAGCCAACCAGCATCCGCAGCTTTTCGAGCGCGGTTGCTTCGGCTTCGTGATGGTCGATAATTGATGACAGCCGGCCTTGGGCATCCATCAGGAATATCCCGGCGGTGTGGTCTATCGTGTAATCGCCATCCGGTTTGGCAGGGTCCAGCGGTACCTTTTTCACATAAACGCCAAAGCCTTTGCGGATTTGGGCGAGCTGCGCATCGGTCCCGGTGGCAGCGATGATCGGGGTCCCGAACAGTTCGGTATAGGCACCGATATCGGCAAGCTTGTCGCGTTCAGGGTCAACCGACACGAAAACAATGTCGAACTTGTCGCCATCTGCACCCAGTTTTTTGCGCAGCAATGCCAGTCGCGAAAGCGTCGTCGGGCAGACATCGGGGCAGCGGGTGAA
>DASUDM010000096.1:0-2865 GCA_036275575.1 Sphingorhabdus sp.
GAAAAACAGGTAAGGGAAGGTCACCCGGCTGAGGAACACCGCAAGGTCAAACTTGCCCGGAACCGATTGGAATTCGCTGGCGAGCAGCCAGACAATTCCGGGCATGGCGAGCATCGCCAGCCCCGAAAAGGCGCCTTCGGCAAATAGCCGACGAAAGGTGTTGGGAAGGGTGAAGGCCAGTTGGTACGCGTCCCCCGCCAGCCCGGCACCGAGCACGCGGGCGAGCAGGATATCGCGGATAAAGCCGAAAATGCGGCTGATGATGGTGAAACCAGCGATGGTCGATGTGTGCCGAAGCAAGCTCATCGCTGGTTCAACCTAATCGGAAAGTATCAGGCTTCGCCGGCGGGCTGTGCTTCAGCAGTCGCCTGTGCCTGCGCGAGCTGCTGCAGGTAGAGGCCGTTGAAGTCGATCGGATCGAGCACCAGCGGCGGATAGCCGGCATCGCGAATCGCATCGGCAACCACGCGGCGTGCAAAGGGGAACATCAGGCGCGGTGCCTCACCAAACAGGAACTGGTGGGCATAGCCTTCTTCGACATTACGCAGGCCAAAAAGCGTCGCATATTCGAGTTCGACATTGAAATGTACGCCCTGGTCGGCCTCGGCCTTCACGCCCAGCTTCAGGCAAACTTCGTTGACTTCTTCGTTTACCGGATTGACTTCGATGTTTACCTGCACGTCGATTTGCGGCTGGCTATCCCATCCATAGCTGTGCGGGGCATTCGGGTTTTCGACCGAGAGGTCCTTGATATACTGGCTGAGCATTCCGACAGCGGGGGCAGTGTCTTCGCCATTCGCACGCAATGTATCGGAAACGATGTTGCCTTCTTCGGCCATTTTTGATGCTTTCCCTGACTTTTTACCGGCCATACTGCATGGCCCTATTTCGGCTGCGCGCCTAGCAGGGGGAAGGGCAAAGGGCAATGCTTAAGGGCGTCGCCAAAGCGCTTGTTTTGGCCTGCGTGAAAAGAATCGCAGCAAGCCATTTGAAACCAGCGGGGGAAATGCCTATGTTGACGTCAAGGAAGCTGGGTTTCATGCCATTCAAGTGGGATTAACCCGGATTTTGGTTTTTCGGGCTAAGTTCAGGTCCGAACATTTGAGGCGCGTGTAATGGTAACAATCGAAATCGTCCTGCTCGCAATGGTTGCAGCCTTTTTGGGCCTGCGTCTCTATTCGGTGCTTGGCAAGCGCACGGGGCATGAACAGGAACCTGTGGCTCGTCCCGCGATTGACGAACGCCAACCCGCCTCTGTGCGCCAGCCGGTCGGCCAGCGCGAAACACTCGCATCTGCACCAGTGGTTGATAGCCCGCTTGCAGACAGCGCGGCCCAAAGCGGATTGCGTTCGATCGCCAACGCCGATCGGACTTTCGATCCCGCGCTTTTCCTTGAAGGTGCGAAGTCGGCTTATGGCATGATCCTCGAAGCCTTTTGGAAGGGTGACAAGGATCAACTGCGCTACCTGTGCGATGACGATGTCTATGAAAGTTTTGTCGAGGCCATCGATGCGCGCAATGCGAATGGCGAAACGCTTGAAAACCGGCTCGTCCGCATCGATGAAGCCCGCATCGTCGATGCCAGCTATGATCATCCGATGGCACGGATTTCGGTGCGTTTCGATGCCGACATTGCCGCGCTCACCCGCGATGCCAATGGTGCCATCATCGGTGGCTCGCTAACCGATGCCGTTGAGACGCACGATATCTGGACTTTCTTCCGCGACGTGAAGTCGGGCGACCGTAACTGGAAACTTGACGAAACCGACGCGGTCTGATTCACCACGGGGCATGAAAAGCCCCGCCATCGCGCTCGCCCTATCGACACTTTTGCTGTCTGCCTGCTCGGGGACGATCATCCCCAAAGGCGGAGCAGTGGCGACGCCAGCGCCTGATGTTGCCGCAAAGCCCATTCCATCAACACCGGTCGCGCCGATCGCGGTTTCTGCAACCACGCAGGCGACCGAAGTGGTCAACGCCCTCAGCGCCGGTGTGGTTCGCGGGCCGGCGATTGCAGAGCTGGCATCGGATGCGCGCAAAGCCGATCTTGCGCTCGCTTCCTTCCGCACATCCTGCCCCGGCCTGTTGAAGCGTACCGACAATTCAGGGCTGACGCAGGGGAGTGACTGGCAAGAGGCATGCGATGCGGTGAAAACATGGAGCGGCGATGCCATCTCCTTCTTCGCCGCTTATTTCGATGCGGTGCAGGTTGGCGAGGGCAAGGCGTTTGTCACCGGCTATTTCGAACCCGAAATCGCCGGTTCGCGCACGAAGCAACCCGGCTATGATGTGGCGATTTACAAGCGCCCGCCTGACCTGATCGACGTCGATCTTGGGCAGTTCTCCGACGACCTCAAAGGCAAGTCGATCCGTGGCAAGGTGCAGGGCACCAAATTCATTCCTTATGATGAGCGCGCCGCGATCGTCGATGGCTCGCTCGCCGGTCGCGGGCTTGAAATTGCCTGGGCGGCTGACCCGGTCGACTTCTTCTTCCTGCAGATTCAGGGATCGGGCCGCTTGCGCCTGCCCGATGGCGGGGTGATGCGGATTGGCTATGAAAGCCAGAACGGGCGCGGCTATACCGGCATTGGCAGGTTGATGAAGGATCGCGGCCTGATCACCGATGGCTCGATGCAGGGCATCGTCAAATATCTTCGCGAAAACCCCGAAGAGGGGAAGAAGATCATGAACGAAAACAAGAGCTTCATCTTCTTCCGTGAATTGACCGGGGCAGGGCCGCTCGGCGCGATGGGCTATCCGGTGGTGGGTGAGGCGAGCGTTGCTGTTGATCCCAGATTTGTGCCCTTGGGCGCGCCTGTTTGGCTCTCGCTCGACCGGGCCGAACCCAATGGCATCTGGGTGGCG
>DASUDM010000097.1:0-8299 GCA_036275575.1 Sphingorhabdus sp.
CCTGCCAAAATGTACCATGTCAGCCGACGGTCCATTACTGCTTCCCCTTCGCTTTATGCTGTTGTGGCGTTGTGGTAACCGAGCGGTAACCGCACGGCAAGGGCATCCGTTTCCGCGGCGTAAATTTCGTTACAAACGCAACTATCTGGTTGTTTGGCCGTCCTATCGGGGGCATAGGGCGAAGAAAATCAAGAAGGGGCATTCGACCCCGAAACGATGCGGAGTGAACATCATGGCGAGTGCCGATCCCAAATTGGCAAAACCCCTGACGGCAACGATTCTTGCGACGGCTTTGCCCGGGGAAGTTGACGGTCTGGACAAGGTAGGGTTGGGCGAAGCTGTGGCCTTCATGTTGGCAACAGCTGCGAAACGGGGCAAGGGAAAGCCGAGCGTCGCCATTGAGACTTTTTCCGACGGCAGTGGCCGCCTTGCGATGCGGATCGCCCTCATCAATGATGACATGCCATTTCTGGTGGATTCGGTTGCTGCTGCCCTGGCGAATGCGAATGTCGCAATTGAGCGCCTGATCCATCCTGTGGTGGATGTGGAACGCGACGGTTCCGGCAAGCTGACCCGGTTGAGCGACAAGCGGGGATCGACGGGCCAGCGCGAAAGCTTCATCTACGTCGAGACCTCGCGCATCGATGCCAAGGAACGCCGCGCACTCGCAGCTTCGCTGACAGCGATATTGCAGGATGTCCGGTGCGCCGTGGCTGATTGGCGCAAGATGCAAAGCGCAATGGCGGCAGATGCCGATAGCCTTCCCGATGGCGAGGGCGCGGCGCTGATGCGCTGGTTTATCGACGGTGCGATGACGGTACTTGCGCACGAGCGCATCATGGGCGAGGGCGAACGGGCCGACCGCTTGGGCCTTGCCCGTTCGAGTGATACCGCCTTGCTTTCGGAAGAAAGCATTGTCCGTGCACGGCGCTATTTCGCCGATGGCGGAGAAGCGCCGCTCATCCTCAAATCCAGCCGCGTCTCGACCGTGCACCGTGCAGTCCAGCTCGACATATTGGTTGTTCCCGTCCGCGATGGAAAGAAACTCAGCGGACTTTCTGTTACCGGTGGTTTGTGGACCAGCGCCGCATTGGCAACGCCGCCGGAGCGGATTCCGTTGCTGCGTACGCAATTGTCTGACTTGCTCAACCGCTATGGATTTGATCCGTCGGGTCATGCCGGAAAGGCTATGTCGCACGCGCTCACCTCGCTGCCACACGACCTGCTGGTTTCGTTCAACCAGGCAGACCTGGAGCGCGTGACACTCGCGGCAATGTCATTGACCGATCGACCGCGCCCCAAGCTCTTGGCGGTGCGTTCGGCGCTCGGGCGGCATGTCTTTGTCTTTGTCTGGCTGCCCCGCGACGATATCTCCACCGGTCTGCGCCGTGCCATTGAGGCGATGCTGACTGAGACGCGCGGTGCCAGTGTACTGGGTTGGTCGATTGGCCTTGAAGACGGTGGCATTGGCCTATTGCGCTATCTGCTCGACCTGGAAGATCGTTCGGTGGTGTTCGATGAAGCCGCGCTGGATCGCCGCCTGCAACTGATGGTGCGTGGGTGGGAGCCTGCGGTAGAGGCCGAACTTGCCCGGGTAACCGACGAGAAGCGGGCTGCGGCGCTGATGGAACGCTATGCGGCCGCATTCCCGCAATCGCACCGCATGGCCTATCCTGTTGTTGAAGCCGCGCAGGACATGATCGGCCTCCTCGCGATGGAACGCGACCATGCTCGGGTGTGCCGCTTGATCCCAGATGCAGACCAGGATGATAGCACGCTTAGCCTCAAGGTGTATAATGCGGGCGGCGCAATGCCGCTTTCGGATGTCGTCCCTGTGCTCGAGAATTTCGGATTCAACGTGATCGAGCAGGTGCCGACAGCGCTTGGCGAGATCGCCCATATCCATGATTTCCATCTCGGGTTGCGCGGCGGGGTATCCACCCAGCCGCTGTTTGCGCGCAAACAGACAGTCGAGACCGCGTTGACGCAGGTCATCGATGGCAAGGCCGAAAATGATGCTTTCAACCAGCTGATAACGATTGCCGGGCTCGATCCGCAGGCGGTGGTCTGGTTGCGCGCATGGCATCGCTATTTGCGCCAGACCGGCCTCAACTATGGCATTCCAACCGTCGTCGCCGCATTGGGCAACAATGCCGGGATTGCCCGTGCGATAGTGTCATTGTTCACCGCGCTTCACGACCCCGCTTTTGCAGGCGATCGTGCAACGACTGCAGCAAAGCTTGATGACGAAATCAAGGCGGGGCTGGCCAAAGTTGCGGCCGCCGATGAAGACCGCATCCTGCGGCTGATGCACGCGGTCGTCCGTGCGACGCTGCGCACCAACGCCTTTGCACCTGCGTCGAGAGAAGCGCTGGCGTTCAAGCTCGATAGTGCAAAGGTTCCGGGCCTGCCCGCACCGCTGCCATGGCGCGAAGTATTTGTTTACAGCCCCCGTGTTGAAGGTATCCACCTGCGCGCCGGGCCGGTTGCGCGTGGCGGTCTGCGCTGGTCTGACCGGCGCGACGATTTCCGCACCGAAATATTGGGGCTGATGAAGGCGCAGCGCGTCAAAAATGCGGTGATTGTGCCGACCGGGGCCAAGGGCGGTTTCTATCCCAAGCGCTTGCCCGATCCGCGCATTGACCGCGACGCATGGCTGGCCGAGGGAACAGAAAGCTATCGCATCTTCATCCGCACGCTGCTGTCGATCACCGACAATCTTGTCGACAACAAAGTCGTCCACCCGCGGGATGTTGTCATCCGCGATGGCGATGACCCCTATTTCGTTGTCGCAGCTGACAAGGGCACGGCGACCTTTTCCGACGTGGCAAATGCCATCGCGCTCGACCGCGGATTCTGGCTGGGTGATGCCTTCGCCAGCGGCGGCTCGGTTGGCTATGACCACAAGGCGATGGGCATCACGGCCAAGGGTGGCTGGGTTTCGGTCCAGCGCCACTTTGCCGAAATGGGCATTGACGTACAGAAAGAGCCAGTGACGGTGGCTGGCGTGGGCGACATGTCGGGCGATGTGTTCGGCAATGGCATGCTGCTGTCAAAGGCGATCAAGCTGGTCGCGGCTTTCGACCATCGCCACATCTTCCTCGATCCCGATCCCGATCCCGCAACCAGCTGGAAGGAGCGACAGCGATTGTTCAACCTGCCGCGATCAAGTTGGGCGGATTATAATGCGAAGCTGATTTCTAAGGGCGGCGGTGTGTTCGCGCGCAGCGAAAAGGAAATTAAGCTCTCACCACAGATACGCGCGCTGCTCGGCGTGGAAGAAAGCGTGATGGAACCAGCGGCGCTGATGAAGGCTGTTTTGAAGGCTGACGTAGGGCTGATCTGGTTCGGTGGTATCGGCACCTACATCAAGGATGCCAGCGAGGCGAATATCGAGGTGGGGGATCCCGCTAATGACGCGATCCGCGTCAACGCACAGGACCTGCGCGCCAAGGTTGTTGGCGAGGGTGCCAATCTGGGCGTGACCCAGGCGGCGCGCATTTCGTTCGGCCTGAAGGGCGGGCGCATCAATACCGATTTCATCGACAACAGTGCCGGCGTCGATTGCTCGGATAACGAGGTCAATATCAAGATCGCGCTCAATGCAGAGATGGCAGCAGGGCGACTCAAAATTGAGTCGCGCAACAAATTGCTCGCCAGCATGACCGATGATGTGGCTGGGCTGGTACTTGAGGATAACCGCCTCCAAACCCTCGCGCTGTCGATTTCCGAAAGCGGAGGCGCAGGCGATTTGCCCGCTTATGTCCGCCTGATGGAAATTTTCGAGAGCCAGGGGCGGCTTGATCGCGCGGTCGAGGGCCTGCAAGGCAATGACGAATATCTAAGGCGCGAGGCCGATGGCCACGGTTTGACCCGCCCCGAGCTCGCCGTGCTGCTGTCTACCGCAAAGCTTGCGGCGCAGGATGCCGCTGAACATAGCCCATTGGCGCACGACAGCGCGATGGACGAGGAACTGCTTGCCGCGTTCCCCGAACCGATGGCGAAGGCGCATCGCAAGGCCATCCTTGCACACCGCCTGCGCCCGCAGATTATTGCGACCAAGATCGCCAATCGCATGATCAATCGCATGGGCATGTTGCATCCTTTTGAACTTGCCGAAGAGGAAGGCTGTTCACTCGGGATTGTGGTAGAGGCTTTTGCGATCGCCGAGCGCTTGTTCGATTTGCCCGAACTATGGTCTGACATCGATGCAGCCAAAATAACCGAGGCGACCCGTATCATGCTGTTCCAGCAAGTCGCGGTCGAAACCCGCGCGCACATGGCAGACATGATCCGCAACGGCAAGGAAGGCCGAAGCGTCAGCGCCGCAATCGCAGACTATGCGCCCATTGTCGAAACATTGTCGATGGCGCGAAAGGAACTGCTGACGCCCGATGTTTCGGCACAGACCGAAGCCTATGGTGACAAGCTGTCAGCGGGCGGCGCACCCGCCAAGCTGGTTGGAAAGCTGGTACGGATGGCGCAACTTGATGGTGCCATTGGTCTTGCCGCACTCGCATCCGCCCGCAACGCCGATGCCAAGCAACTGACCAAGGCCTTTGTCCTGTTGGGCGACGCGCTGGGGCTGGGTTGGGCGCAGAATTGCGCGATGCAGATGGATCCCAAGGATCCATGGGAACGCTTGCTCGTTGCGGGCCTCGCGCGCGATTTCCAGGCGATGCGGCTCGATTTCCTGCGCCGCCAGAAAAAGGCCGACAGCGATGCCGTTACAGCATGGCTCGCCAAGCATAAGGACCGCGTCGCGATGTTCCGTTCGATGATCGACCGGGCACGGCGTGGCGGTTTGCCAACGCCTGCAATGCTCGCGCAAATTGCCGGGCAGGCAAGGACGCTGTTGGGGCGGTAAGGAAAATGCGTAGCCCCTGCGAAGGCAGGGGCCACATCCGGTTTATCCTGGACTGGTCAAATAAATTTCAAGCGTCCCAGGCCTGCGCCAGGGTGACGCATGTTAAAACGCCGCTATCCCGGTAATCGCGCGCCCTAAAATCAGCGCATGAACGTCATGCGCACCCTCATAGGTGTTGACCGTTTCGAGGTTCACCATGTGGCGGATCACCTGATATTCCTCGCTGATGCCATTGCCGCCGTGCATGTCGCGCGCCATCCGGGCGATATCGAGCGCCTTGCCAACATTGTTGCGCTTGACGATCGAAATCATGTCGGGCGCGAAACGGCCTTCATCCATCAACCGACCGACGCGGAGCGAGGCCTGCAGGCCCAGTGCGATGTCGGTCATCATGTCGGCAAGCTTCTTCTGGTAGAGCTGGTTCGCCGCCAGTGGCTTACCGAACTGGTGCCGGTCGAGGCCATATTGCCGCGCGGCATGAAGGCAGAATTCCGCTGCACCCAGTGCACCCCAGCTGATGCCATAACGCGCACGATTGAGGCAACCGAACGGCCCCTTCAAGCCCTGCACTTCAGGCAGCAGCGCGTCTTCACCGACCTCGACATTGTCCATCATGATCATGCCGGTGGTCGATGCGCGAAGGCTGAGCTTGCCCTCAATCTTGGGCGCTGACAGGCCCTTCATACCCTTTTCGAGGATGAAACCGCGAATGCCGCCGCCATGGGCCTCGCTCTTTGCCCAGACGACAAAAACGTCGGCGAAAGGCGCATTTGAAATCCATGTCTTGCTGCCGTTGATGACGTAACCGCCATCGATCTTCTTGGCTGTGGTGCGCATGCCTGCGGGATCGCTGCCCGCATCGGGTTCGGTCAGACCGAAACAGCCAATCAATTTGCCGGCGGCAAGGCCGGGCAGATATTTGCGGCGCTGCTCTTCCGAACCATATGCATTGATCGGGTGCATGACGAGGCTCGACTGGACTGAGGCCATCGAGCGATAGCCCGAATCGACGCGTTCGATTTCGCGGGCAATCAAGCCATAGGCAACATAACTGGCACCCGCACCGCCATAAGCCGGGTCGATCGTTGCGCCCAGCAAGCCAGCCTGTCCCATCAGCGGGAACAGTTCAGGCGCATCGACTTCCTCACGAAAAGCCTTGATCACGCGTGGCTGGAGCTCCTCCTGGGCAAAGCCGTGCGCGGCATCGCGGATCATGCGCTCCTCTTCGGTCAGTTGATCGTCGAGGAAAAAAGGATCGGACCAGTCAAAGGCTGCCATTTCGGCCATGGGAATTTCTCCAGCGAAATTTCCGCTTGAGCGCGGATTTGTGTTGAGCCCGCCTTTATAAGCCGGATGGTTGAACGGCAACCCTTGCTATCCTCAAATCACATTGTCATTCCCGCGAAAGCGGGGAACGAAGTGACCGCAAGGTCAATCCATGGTCTGAAGTCCGAGTTCAAACCTGCAAACCAGACCATGGACCCCCGATCAAGTTGGGGGTGACAAAGTTGAGGAGTGACTATGGCCAATGACGTCAACATCAGTGAAATTCTATCCAGACTCGGCGTAGCAGTCCCGTCAGGCGACCTCCCGGTTCTTACGCCCATAGACGGCAGCCAGATTGGTTCTGTCGCAACAGCGACCTCTGCCGAAATCGATGCAGCATTGCGCCGCTCCCAAAACGCCTTCCTTGCTTGGCGTACCGTTCCTGCACCGCGAAGAGGCGAACTTGTCCGCCGCTTTGGCAATGCCTTGCGCGACCACAAGGCTTATCTCGCCCGACTTGTCACCATCGAATGCGGAAAGCCCATCAGCGAGAGCGAAGGCGAAGTGCAGGAGATGATCGACATTTGCGACTTCGCGGTCGGCCTGTCGCGTCAACTCCATGGCCTTACCATCGCCAGCGAGCGTCCCTGTCACCGGATGATGGAACAATGGCACCCGCTGGGGCCGACATTGATTATCAGCGCGTTCAATTTCCCCGTCGCGGTCTGGGCATGGAATGCGGCACTCGCGCTGGTTTGCGGCAACAGCATCGTCTGGAAGCCGTCTGAGAAAACGCCGCTCACCGCGCTCGCGGTGCAGGCGTTGCTCGACAAGGTGCTGGCTGATTTCAAAGATGCGCCCGATGGATTGTCGCAGGTCATCATCGGCGCGCGCGATACGGGCGCGGCATTGGTTGCGGACGCCCGCATAAAGCTGATCTCGGCAACAGGCAGCACCGAAATGGGCCGCGTAGTGGGGCAGGCGGCAGCGGCCCGTTTTGCCAGAACCATCCTTGAACTGGGTGGCAACAATGCCGCGATTGTCAGCAACAAGGCAGATCTCGACCTGGCGCTGCGCGGGGTACTTTTTTCTGCGGTCGGCACCAGCGGCCAGCGCTGCACCAGCCTGCGCCGACTGTTCGTGCATGACGCGGTTTATGATGATTTCGCCGCCAAATTGAAGGCTGCGGCAGCCAGCATCCCGGTTGGTGATCCGCTTGATACAGCCCATCTTGCAGGGCCGCTGATTGACGAAGATGCGTTTGAACGGATGCAATCCGCGTTGGTACAAGCCAGCGAAATGGGTGCAAGGATATACGGAGGCGAACGGCTTGATCGAGCAGGCGTCTATGCACGCCCCGCTATCGTCGAAATGGAAAGCCATGCGGGCCCGGCATTGCGCGAAACTTTCGCGCCAATCCTTTATGTCTTCCGCTATTCGGAACTGAATGATGCAATCGCGCTGCAGAACAGCGTGGGGGCAGGGCTATCGTCTTCGATCTTCTCGCTCGACATGCGCGAATGCGAAATGTTCCTGTCGGCATCGGGCAGCGACTGCGGCATCGCCAATGTCAACATCGGTACGTCGGGCGCCGAAATTGGCGGGGCCTTTGGCGGCGAAAAGGAAACCGGCGGCGGACGCGAGTCCGGCTCCGACGCATGGAAGGGCTATATGCGGCGCGCGACCAATACCATCAACTACAGCAACGCCCTGCCATTGGCGCAGGGTGTGCGCTTTGATGTCTGACGCAGCTTAGCGCGGCAGTTCGCTCGACCCCATCAGATGCTCGTCCACTGCATGGGCGCATTGGCGACCCTCGCGGATTGCCCAGACGACAAGGCTCTGGCCGCGGCGCATGTCGCCGCAAGCGAACACGCCTTCCTGGCTGGTCTTGTAGTCGCTGACATTTGCTTTCACATTGCCACGCTCGTCGAGTTCGACTTCGGACTGGTCGAGCATCCCTGCCTTGCGCGGACCGGTGAAGCCCATGGCGAGGAAGATGAGATCGGCCTTGAGCACAAATTCGCTGCCCGGCACCTCTTCCATCCGGCCGTTTGACCAATCGAGGCGGACGCATTCAAGGCCGGTAACCTGGCCATTTTCGCCGAGCACGCGCTTTGCATTGATCGCCCAGTCGCGCTCGCAGCCCTCTTCATGGCTTGATGA
>DASUDM010000098.1:0-7608 GCA_036275575.1 Sphingorhabdus sp.
CCGATCGCCCAATCTAACTTTACCTGGCGGGACCCGCGGCCGCGCCGGAAGAGTTGATTTGAACTCATCGGTGAGTTGAGCCCTCAAGCCGACCAATCGATAAACTGAACGGCTCTGTTCATGTTGGGGACAGGAAAATCACCCTAGATTGAATACATCGAAGGATAGATGGCTGCGCGGTTTTCCCCCTGTTGCCCGTAGCACCAAAGTCTCCCTTCGGTTTCAGCGTGACGAACGCAAGCTCGACCCCCATCCCAAATGCCCCCGGGATGGGGGTTTTGCTTTTTTGGAATGCGCCCCCTTGCCGAGCGCCGGACCCGCCCCTAAGCAGCCGCCATGGCAACCACCCTTCGCATCGCTTCCTGGAACATCAATTCGGTCCGTGCCCGCATCGACATAGTCGAGCGCTTCCTTCGTGAAGAGGCACCCGACATTCTTTGCCTGCAGGAAACCAAGGTTGCCGATCCGCAATTCCCGGAAGGGCCGTTCCGCCAGCTGGGCTACAACCATATCGTCATCAACGGCCAGCCAATGCACCATGGTGTCGCGATCCTGAGCAAGGTTCCGCTCGCCAACCGGCAAGCGCATGACTGGCAGGCCAATGGCGAGGCGCGCCATGTCGGCGTGGAACTTCGCGGCGGTGTGCGACTGGAAAATGTGTATGTGCCGGCAGGCGGTGATATCCCCGACCGCAATGAGAACCCCAAATTCGGCCAGAAGCTCGATTTCCTCGCGCGGATGACCGATTGGTCGGGCGGACTTACAGTGCCGACAATCCTGACCGGTGACTTCAACGTCGCCCCGCTTGAGACAGATGTTTGGAGCCACAAACAACTATTGAACGTCGTCAGCCATACACCGATCGAGGTGGAGGCTCTGGGCGGATTGCAAGCTGCAGGCAAATGGGTTGATCTCGCGCGCGAGTTCGTTCCGCCGCACGAGAAGCTCTATACTTGGTGGAGCTATCGCGCGCAGGATTGGGAATCATCCGATCGTGGCCGCCGCCTCGATCACATGTGGGTCACCCCTGACCTGAGAGATAAGGCGGTCAGCCACAAGACGCACAAGCCCTGCCGCGGCTGGGGCAAACCATCGGACCATGTACCTATCGTTACGGAGTTTCGCATTTGAGTGATACTGCCGCCAAGAATGCGGCACGCGCTATTGATGCCCTGCGGCGCGGCTGGCCGGTGCATGTCGGCTCCGATGCCGGGATGACGCTTGTGGCCATAGAGACCGGATCGGCGGCAGAACTTTTCAGCGAAGGTAAGGTAAAGGGCATATTGCTGTCGGCAGCGCGGGCGGCGACGCTGAAACTGGCCAACCAGTTCGCCGCCGCCGATACGCAACTGCCGGTATTGATCGCCGCGCCATCCGACCTCGATGCCACATTGGCGTTGGCCATTGCCGATCCTTCGCTCGATTTGCGTTATCCGTACAAAGGACCTTTCGCAGCGCTGCCGCTTGAACATTCCGAGGCCGCGGTTGCAGCTATGGAACTCGCACGCGAAGCCGGGCTTTTACCCGCCTTTCTGCTTGTCGATACAGCCGCGGAGGCGACACTTGTTCCGGACGAGCTGTCCGCTTTCCAGGATGCTGGCGCGCTTCGCATCGCGGCGCGCGCGCGTCTGCCTGTATCGGCGGCCGAAGATGCCGAACTGGTAGCTTATCGGTCCACTGCAGATGCCGCTGACCATGTTGCGCTTGTTGTCGGGCAGCGCGACGGTTCACCACCGGTAGTGCGCCTGCACAGCGAATGCCTGACCGGCGATGTGCTTGGCAGCCTGAAATGCGATTGCGGGCCGCAGCTCCACGAAGCGCTGCACCAGATTGCCGACGCGCAATGGGGTGTCCTCCTATACTTGCGGCAGGAAGGCCGCGGTATCGGCCTCGTCAACAAATTGCGCGCCTATGCATTGCAGGACCAGGGATTCGATACGGTCGATGCCAATATCCGCTTGGGTTTTGCGGTTGACGCCCGCGACTTTTCGGTGGCGGCACAAATGTTGCGGCTGCTCTCTATTTCAGAAGTTCGCCTGTTGACGAACAATCCGGAAAAAGTCGCTGGGCTTGAAGCTGAGGGAATCGCAGTTGCGGAGAGATTGCCCCTCAAGATCGCGTCAAATCCCCACAATGCCCATTATCTTGCTACCAAGCGCGACCGGACCGGGCACAAGCTCTAAACGATCAATTCCTCGAGCATCCGCCGCGATACGATGCGCAATGCGTCGTCCTGTCGTTCAACGATGCCGCGCCTGACCAGCACCGCGAGTGCACGCGATGCCGTTTCCCTCGTCGTGTGCACACTGACCGCCAATGCCGCGAGGACCGGGGCAGGGCGGATTTCGCCGTCGGTATTGGCCAATTGCAGCAACGCCCGATAAAAGCGGCCCGTTGCACTAAGGCCAATTCGTGCCGCCATGCGATCAAGCAACAGGTCCAGCTGCCTCGCCATCAAATTGGCCACCCCTCTGGCGATCTCGCCGTTGTGCGTCAAAAGATCGAGCAACTTCAACGTCGGTACTATCAAAAGCCGGGTCGCCCCGCTGGCTGCGAAACCCGAGCGGAATGTCGATTCTTCTGGATAGGAGCCAAAGAATTCACCCGGTCCATAGCGCGCGAGCTGTGATTGTTGACCGTCAAAGCCGAACAGCTCGGCAACGACGGCACCTTCTGCAACCAGATACAATTGTGTCGATGGGTCGCCCATATGCGCGATGGCCTCGCGATGGGCAAAGGTGCGCGAGGTTGTTATAGCGGCAAGAAGCCGGGCATTGCTGTCGTTGCAGGCAAAGCAGCTTTGGATGATGGCAATGTCGTCGCGACCCGACATCTTTGTTTGGCGTTCGCGATTCATCCCGGCGGCCTGACCAGTGCTGCAAGACAGATCTCGATCGGTCCATCCGGAAAGGCCATCTCGCCGATGGTCTCGATCCTGCTGGCAAAGCCGGACGCAAGCAGGGCCAGAGCGGCCGTTCGGCTGGCCGCCACCATGCCATGAGCGCTGTGCGGCAAAAGCGCCTGGACGTGGAAGGAATCAGTAATCCGGCAACCGATCGCGGCGCGTTCACCAGCAGCAGACAAAATTGCCGCCACTGCATCACCGAGAGTATCGAAACTCGCCAACTCGCTGCCGTCCAAAACAATATCGAAAACGAGCCGCCCCGCCGCAAGCCGCTCGACATCGAAATCGGGCGCTACTTCCACGGCAACCTGGCGCATCGGTCGGCCGGAATGAAACCAGGGATCTCCGATTGCCGGTCTGCCGGCTGGTTCGATCCGCAGGGCAATAGCCCTGGCTTGCAACTGGCTGGCTTTTTCAATGGCCAACCCCATTGCATGCAGCTCTGCGAGTGCAACGCCAGCGCTGGTCGTTTGTTCGGCCGGATTGCAAATCGAGAGTGAATCTGCGGCATCAAGCAAGGCATCGAACCTTACGCCCCAATCGCTACCCAGCGGATCGACGGAGGATTGGCGGAAATCCTGTGGATCGGATGGCAGAATGATATGGAGCTCTGCCCCGACGGCGAGTGCTGCCTCTGCAGCGATGATGTCTGCCCCGGCAGCAATTGCACCATAAGCAAAGCCGGGGCCGATATTTTTCACCGCTTCTGCAATCGCTGCCTCGGCAGCTTCGTCATCTGCAGCGATGCCCAATATGCCCGCATAATGCATTGCGGGTGGGGGACGAAAGCGATCGAGCCATCCTTCCTCCTGCCCCAATACAGCGAGGATCAACGAAAATTGCCTCAGGGTCGCGGCATGGTCTTCCCATGCCTTCGGGGCCAGGGCGACGGCGGCAGCAAGGCTCCTTTTGGCGTCTTCGATCCGGCCCAACAATAAAAGTGCTTCGGCCCGGGTCGCTTCCCCCCAATATGGCGTTTCCCCTTTTTCAGCGCCGCTTTCGATGAGATCCAGCACCCGATTTGCCAAATGAACGGTTTTCAACCTTTCACCGGCCTGGAGCGCCATTGCCGCCGCGTTGATGAGCGGGTAGCTGGCAGTGCCGACCTCTGCCGCCTGTTCATAAGCCCTGCCTGCGGCGGCAAAAAGGGCGGATTTCGAGTCGGCAGGCGCCTGACTCGCCCTGTCCTTCAACAGGCGCCCTTTGAGGGTCAGCGCCCGATAATCCTGATCTGCATTTGCAAAACCCGACGCCTCAAAAGCATCCCATGCCCTCAAGGTGGCCCCGGCACGGGCCATTGATAGGATCCTTTTGAATGCGTCGTCCTGCATCAGGCTTGCTTAAGGGCGGCTGCCGACATTTCCGCCATCGGGATCGATGGCAATGGGAATGCTGGTGAGTTTCCCTTCTTTGTCGACGGCGTCCCAAAGCAGGTGGAAGTTCATCGAATAGATGCGGGGATTGTCTTTCGAAGGCGCCCGGCCATCTTCGGTCTGGTAGATATTGTCCATGACCAATCCCTTGCGGCCGGAGAGATCGGTCAAGGTGGCACCGAAAAAGGCATAATTCTGATCGGCGGGAATCAGACGGAAATCCGCCGCATCCTTATCGACACGAAATTCGGTGAAGCGAACCAGATTGGCGTACCGCTCATCAGCAGTGCCGGGATCGACCTTGCGATCGTCAAAACGCATATTGTCGTTGTCCACCAACATGTAGATTCTTGCCGTGTGGCCAAAGGTGAAACCGTTGAAATTGAATTCCTTGCGCTTGTCCCCGATTGGATTGTTAAGCCAATCCTGCGCATTTTTCGCTTTCGACGCTTCTTTGAGCATTTGCTCGGCAAACTGCTTTTCCGTCATCCCGGCCGGAATGGACGACGTGGCGAAATAACCCTGCCGCACCATCGTTTTCTTCGGATCATCAAATTTGAAATAGATGATGCAGACATAATCCGGTTTGAAATCCGGTCCCAGAGGATTGGGCCCATGCGGGTCTTTTCCCCATTGTGGTGCCGATGACATTGCAGTTTCTCCCTTCACTGGTGAAACACGGTGAACCCGTGCTCTTGTGACCTTATGAGGCCCTATTTCCCGTCGAGCTTAGCCTCCAACTCCCCGATTGCTTCCCAAAAGCTGGCAAAAGCCTGACTTGATTCACTCCCCCGCTCCATTTCGGCAATCAGCCGCCGGGTTTCGTCAAGTTCGATCCGGGCGGTCGCCGAATCATAATATGCCAGCGCTTTCGCACGCGAATAATGGCCACGCGCCAAAGCCCGTTTCACTTCGGTATTTCTGGGTTCTTCGGCGACCAGAAGGCGTATCGCTTCGATGACTTTCTGGCTTTCCTGTGCGGCTTGGCGCGGCTTTCCCTGTTCAATGGCAATGGTTGCCATTCCCAAAAGCGGCCAGCTCTGGCGAAAGCGCAGCTCGAAATTCCTCGGATCCTTTTCAACCAACCCATCGATAATAGCCTGTTCCGACAAGCGAGCCTCGCGGGCTGCCTCGAATGATTTCTGGGCCAGCAGCGCATCGGCCAACCAGCCGTAACGGTTGGCCAAGGCTATGCTGATCTCGGTTCGATCCGGGGCAAAGCGCAACGCTGCGCGTTCGAAGCTTATCGATCGCTGGCAATAGTCGATCGCCTTGGCGACGTCGTGATTGTCATGCAGATACAAGTCGCACAAATTGCCGAGCGCGTAACCCATTTCGAGATTGGCCCGAGCCTTGTCCATATCCCGGTCGAGCAGCTTGCGCGCTTCGGTGACATAGCCTTGCCAATGGCGCTCGGTCGTCGCACGGTCACGAATACGCCATGCCGCCTGCCCGACCCAATATTCGCTTTGCGCATGCGCAAATATGCGGTCCGGGTTTTCCGGATCCTTGCGCAACAGGGCCTCTGTTGCACGATGCGCCTCCCGGAACTTCGCTAACGCAGCTGCCAGGTTTCCGCTGCGGTCGTCATCTTCTCCCATCGCGTGCAAAACGCGTGCGCGACGTTCGAGTGCGTCGGCGGGCAACGAAGCGAGATCACCTTGCCTTGAATAATGCTCCATCGCACGCTGGTTTACATCGTCCATGACATCAAGGCGGCCGACACCTTTCAGCTTGGCGCGCAGGTCGGTGAGCATATATTCGACCAGCCCTTCCGCACTCGCGCGTTGGCGGGCGGCTTCATTGCGTGCGGAAATGGCATATGCGGTCATCACCCCCATCACTAGCATGGCGGCGAGCGCTACCAGCGTGATGGCCGTCACGCGGCGGACGCGGCGCTGCGCATCCCGCTGGACGAGCGCATCCAGAGGCACACCGGCAATCCCGGCCACAACCTTCAGGAATCCGAGTGACCAGCCATCCCCCTCTTTGCGAAGGTCAGCAGCCAGGGGTTCGAGACCACCGTCGCTGAGCGCGTCAGGGAAGGATTCCCCCGGTAGGCCCGCCACCAAAGCGGCCAGAACCGGCCTGCCTGGATGGATTTTGCGGAATAACGCGATTTCCTCGTTCACCCAGCGCGATTTCTTTGCATCGGGTGAACAGATGACGATCAGGGCGCCCGAAGCCGCGAGCGCATCGCTTATCGCGTCGCTCAGGCTGGGGGCAGCAGCGAGGTCGTCGCGATCGCGAAACACCCGGCCAAGGCGTCGCTCCTGATCTTGCGCCGCGACACCAACATTTTTGGGCAGTTTGTAACGTTCAAGTTGCCGCTGCAGCTTGGCCGCAGCTTCGGCGTCAGCATGGCTGTAACTTATAAAGGCAGCAAAGCGTGCCTCGCCGCCATCGCTATTGTCGTCTTTGCCCCTCTTCATGCGCCCTTATTAGCGGCTCATCGAGCAAAGTTACACGATATTATAGGCAGTTGAGTGAGAATAAATCCGGAAATTTCAGGGTGCCGGGCAGGATCAGCCAGCCTTTGCAAGCCCGTGTTGATCAACAAGTTCCTGCAACTCGCCGGCTTCGTACATTTCCATCATGATATCGCTGCCGCCAAGGAACTCGCCCTTCACATACAGCTGGGGAATGGTCGGCCAGTCGGAATATTCCTTGATGCCCTGGCGGATTTCCATGTCTTGCAGCACATCGACGCTGGCATATTCGACATTGAGATGATCGAGGATCGCCACAGCCCGGCTCGAAAAACCGCACTGCGGGAACAGCGGGCTGCCCTTCATGAACAGGACGACGTCGTTATTCTTGACCAGCTCGTCGATGCGTTCGTGCGCGCTCATATACTTCACTCCTTATTCGGGCACGGCAGTGGTCAACTGCAATGCATGCAGCACGCCGCCCATCCGTCCACCCAATGCATTATAGACCGCCTGATGCTGCTTCACACGTGGCATCCCGCGAAAGCTCTCGCTCACGACGCGCGCTGCATAATGATCGCCATCGCCGCGAAGGTCAGTGATTTCGACCAGCGCATCCGGTAAGGCAGCCTTGATCATGCTTTCAATATCTTCGGCCGCCATCGGCATTGGGCTTGTCCCTTATGCCTCTTCGATGAATTGGCGGCGCGCTTCGACCATTTTGGTGTCGAGGGCAGCGCGGATCGCAGCTTCGTCGGTTTCAACACCGGCAGAGGTCAGATCGCCCAACAATTTGCGAACCACATCCTCATCACCGGCTTCCTCAAAATCAGCCTGAACGACTGACTTGGCGTAGGCATCCGATTCTTCAGGGGTCAGGCCCATCTGCTCGGCAGCCCAC
>DASUDM010000099.1:0-2697 GCA_036275575.1 Sphingorhabdus sp.
CAAGTAGGCCTCGAGGGAGAGGCGCGCATGATAGCAGCCGAGGCAGTCAGCTGGAGTTGAGGCGATCTTGAGCGGCGGGAGCAAGTTGGGCGCCGATGCAGACTTGATCGAGCGCTTCCTTGAAATGCTGGCAGCAGAGCGCGGCGTCGCGCGGAACACTTTGCTTGCCTATCGTAGCGATCTCGCATCTGCGTCAGACATGTTGGCAGGAAAATTGGCGAGCGCCAGCAAGGAGAGCCTCGCCATCCTGACAGCGGGTTGGTCCCATCTTGCCAACAGTTCGATTGCCCGCAAGGCTGCGGCCGTACGCGGATTTTTCGGTTTCCTTGAAGAAGAGGGGTTGCGTGAAGACAATCCCTCTGCCGCTTTGCCCAGGCCGGTCCAAAGCCGCACTTTGCCCAAGATTCTCGACACCGGAGAGGTCGATGCACTGTTCGCCTCGATCGAAGCACGCCTTGCGAAGCCGAAACCGTCGCCGCTCGATTATCGGCTCTCTGCACTGGTTGAGCTGCTTTATGGTTCGGGGTTGCGGGCTTCGGAACTGGTTGCCTTGCCGCGTACCTCGATTGTTCGCGACCGGCCATATATCATCCTGATCGGCAAGGGTTCCAAAGAGCGGCTGGTGCCAATTTCCGATCGCGCCCGGCAGGCGGTAAGCGCTTGGCACGCCTTTGTACCCAAGGATTCCAAATATCTTTTCCCTTCAAGGGCTGCCAAGGCTGCGGGCAAGGGCGATGTGCATATCAGCCGGATCCGCCTTTTCCAGATTATCCGGGAACTGGCGGCTGAATCGGGCATCGATCCCGCAAAAGTAAGTCCCCACGTCTTGCGCCATGCATTTGCAACACATTTGCTCGCTGGCGGCGCCAATTTGCGCGCATTGCAAGCGATGCTCGGCCATGCCGATATTGCGACCACGCAAATTTACACGCATGTGGATTCGTCCAAGCTGGTCGAGCTCGTCAACCAGCGCCATCCTTTAGCAAAGCGCAAGCTCTCTCGTTGACCGGGCCCGTTACAACTTCTATCGGCATCGCATGACAGTTTATCTCGATTTCGAAAAGCCGATCGCCGCGCTCGAAGCCCGTATCCAGGAACTGGAAGATACGGCGGGCGAAACTGAAATCGATGCAGCCAGTGAAATCGCCAAGCTGCGTGCGAAGGCCGACAAGCTGCTGGCCGATACCTATACGAAATTGACGCCCTGGCAAAAGACGCAGGTTGCGCGTCACCCTGAACGCCCGCATTTCAAGCACTTCGTTGCTACGCTGTTTGACGATTTCCTGCCCTTGGCCGGCGATCGCGCCTTTGCCGATGATAAAGCGATTATTGGCGGACTCGCACGCTTGGGCGACCACCGCGTTGTCCTTATCGGGCATGAAAAGGGCGACGATACCGAAAGCCGGCTCCGGCATAATTTCGGCATGGGCAAACCCGAAGGGTACCGCAAGGCTATCCGACTGATGGAGCTTGCCGACCGTTTCGGCCTGCCGGTAATTTCGCTTGTCGATACGTCGGGTGCTTTCCCGGGCGTGCAAGCCGAGGAACGGGGGCAGGCAGAAGCGATTGCGCGTTCCACCGAGAAATGCCTGCAACTCGGCGTTCCGCTGGTTTCGTGCATCGTCGGTGAAGGCGGGTCAGGCGGCGCGGTTGCACTTGCTGCAGCCGATCGTGTGCTGATGTTCGAACATGCGGTCTATTCGGTGATTTCGCCCGAAGGCTGCGCGTCGATCCTCTGGCGCACCAACGACAAGGCTGCCGATGCGGCCCAGGCGATGAAAGTAACTGCTGCCGATCTGAAATCACTCGGCGTTATTGATGCCATTGTACCGGAGCCGATGGGCGGTGCGCATCGCGATCATGCCGCAGCGTCCGCCAATCTGGGCAAGGCGCTATCGGATTCTCTTGCGGCGCTCGAAAAACTCAGCAGGGCCGAGGTGACCAAGCAGCGCCATGCCAAATTCTTGGCAATGGGGCAGTTCTAAACGCTTCCGTCGACCGGTTCATCGCCAGTCCAGCTGCAACAATTTACGTTCGTTCGGGTGGTTACGTGTTATTGCGCACGTATAGCGAAAGGAATCTGCCATGCCCAACAAACTGCTTGTAGCTGTTGCAGCTTCGACATTGGCTATCGGTTGCGCGTCCGCTCAGGGCGCCTCTGCTGCAAAGGCCAAAAGCAGCGAGCCTTTGCCGTTCACCGCAAAGGAAAAGGCCAATGGTGCGAAATACCATCCGGAAATCCTGAAGGAATTTGGCGGCGCCTATCAAAGCCCTCAAACCGCCTATGTTGAACGTGTCGGTAAAAAGATTGCGTTGCAATCCGGGCTGGCGAACAGCGAGGCTGAGTTCACGGTCACCTTCCTGAATTCTGCAGTGAACAATGCGTTCGCGATTGAGGGTGGGTATGTCTACATCACACGCCAATTGGTCGCGCTGAGCAACAGCGAAGCCGAAATGGCAGGCGTTTTGGGGCATGAAGTGGGCCACACTGCCGCCCGCCATAGCAAGAAGCGTCAACAACGCGCCACAATCGCAAATATCCTTGGAGCATTGGGCACGATAGGCGGGGCCATGCTGGGGGACAGCGGTGGACTTGCTGGCGCATTGGGTGGTGTTGCGCGCGAATATTCGGGTGCATTGGCGCAGATTTTCACGCTCAAATATTCGCGCAGCCAGGAAGAGCAGGCCGACGATCTG
>DASUDM010000100.1:0-2409 GCA_036275575.1 Sphingorhabdus sp.
CGCCATGGCCAGTCGCAATGGAATCTCGAAAACCGGTTCACCGGCTGGTGGGATGTCGATGTGACCGAAAAAGGCGCGGCAGAGGCATGGGCCGCGGGCGAGCTGATGAAGGCGAAGGGCATTGCCCCCGACACCTGCTTCACCAGCGTCCAGACCCGCGCGATCAAGACGCTCAACCTCGCGCTTGAGGCAATGGGCCGCCTATGGCTGCCCGTCACCAAGGACTGGCACCTTAATGAACGCCATTATGGCGGCCTCACCGGCCTCGACAAGGCCGAAACGGCAGCAAAGCATGGCGACGAACAGGTCCACATTTGGCGCCGCAGCTTCGATATTCCGCCACCGCCGCTGGAAGCGGATTCGCCCTATGACCTGTCAAAGGACCCGCGCTATGCCGGGATTGCCATCCCCAATACCGAAAGCCTGAAAGACACGATCGCCCGCGTGCTGCCCTATTGGGAGGGCGTGATTGCGCCTGAACTGAAGGCGGGCAAGACCGTGCTGATTTCGGCGCACGGCAATAGCTTGCGCGCGCTCGTCAAGCATCTGTCGGGCATATCGGATGCCGACATCACCGGCCTCGAAATCCCCACCGGCCAGCCGATTGTCTATGAACTGGACGCGGCTTTGAACGCAACCGACCGCTATTATCTGTCAGAGCGGTAAAGCTCAGCCGACAGCCTCGCCATATTTCGAACGCTTGTCGGCATACATGGCCCGATCGGCTTCGATCAGGACTTCGCTGGCGCGCGAGCCGCTTTCGATGAGGCTGCAGCCAACCGAAACGTCGATCTGAAGTGTTGATCCGGTAATGGGCACCGCCAAACCGGTGAGCATGCGGCGCACCGAATTCATTTTCTCGGCCAGCTTTTCGGCACTGATCGAATCGAGCAGCACCGCAAATTCATCCCCGCCCATCCGCGCGATGACATCCGATTTGCGGGTCGCATTGCCCAATGCCTCGGCAATCGCGCACAAAACGGCATCGCCAGCGGTATGGCCGTGGGTATCGTTGACCGACTTCAACCGATCCACATCGAGGTAGAGCAGGCCGAAAGTGCCGCCATAGCGATGCGCACGCCAGCACCAGCGGTCCAGCTCCTGCATCAGATAGCGGCGGTTGAACAGCGGAGTCAGCGTGTCCATTGCCGTCAGCCTCTCCAACTCGGCAACGCGCGCCTGGAGTTGCAGATTTTCGCGAGCCAGCAGGGCCACGCGATTGGCAGCATCATGGGAAGAATAGTCTTCTTTACGACTCAGCATCTCGGCTCCGGTTGTTTTCTTGCGACCCGGATAGCTTCAATTTTTCGCGCATACAGTGCATTTCCGGATAAATTGCAACAATTTACCTCTCGAAAGCAGTTTGGTGCACGGCAATTGCGCTGGCGCAAAGCCGTCGCTACAGAGCAAGACCTTGGCGCGAACGGGCTAAACAGGGACTTAACGTGGAAAGCACAGCACCCGTAATCGGTATCATCATGGGCAGCCGCTCGGATTGGGAGACAATGCGCGAGGCATCGTCGGTGCTTGCGACACTGGGTGTTCCGCATGAATGCAAGGTTGTTTCCGCCCATCGCACGCCAGACAGGCTCTACGCCTACGCCAAGGGCGCGGCCGAACGCGGGCTGAAATGCATCATCGCCGGCGCAGGCGGTGCAGCGCACTTGCCTGGAATGGTCGCCTCGATGACACGGCTGCCGGTGCTGGGTGTTCCCGTGCAGTCACGCGCACTCGATGGCATGGATAGCCTGCTTTCTATCGTCCAGATGCCTGCAGGCATTCCGGTCGGTACGCTCGCCATCGGCAAGGCGGGTGCAACCAATGCAGGGTTGCTCGCGGCCGCAATGCTGGCAACGCATGATGCGGATCTCGCTGCGCGACTTGAGCAATGGCGCGCAACCCAGACCGAATCGGTTAGCGAGACGCCCGAATGACAATGCTGCCGCCGGGCTCCACCATCGGCATTTTGGGGGGCGGACAACTCGGCAAAATGCTCGCCATTGCCGCCGCGCAGATGGGCTATCGCTGCCATATCTATGCGCCTGAGGAAAATTCGGTCGCGGCCGAAGTCGCCGCGGAATTCACCTGCGCCGCTTATGATGATGTAGCCGCGCTATCGACCTTCGCCGATGGCTGCGATGTCATCACCTATGAATTTGAAAATGTTCCGGTGGCGCCGCTGCGCGTGATCGAGGCCGGGACACCGATCCTTCCCAATATCCGCGCGCTCGAAATCGCACAGGACAGGGTCGAGGAAAAACTGTTTGCAGCCAAGCTTGGCGGCAGGACTGCGCGTTTCGCGGAAGTCGCCGATCAGGCGGATGCACCAGCGGCCTTTGCGAAGATCGGCTTCCCGTCGATCCTCAAGACCATCCGCATGGGTTATGACGGCAAGGGCCAGGCCCGCGT
>DASUDM010000101.1:0-3354 GCA_036275575.1 Sphingorhabdus sp.
AATCTCACCAGCAGGCGTATCGACCGCAACCAGCACCGGCTTCACCAACGGTTCCGAACCACTGAGGCTCGCAAGACCGCGTTCGCCATCGATGAACTGGTCGGCGCGCGGCGGTTCGTAACCATAGAGCAATTCGTTCCACTCCTCGAGCTGCGCAACGCTCGCGCGGGTGCGGATTTCGGCCTGGAGAAAGTTGATTTCCTGCCGGGTTTCAAGGATTTCGCGATCAATCCGCGTCAAATCGCTGTGAAGCGCCGCAACGTTGAGCGAGAGCGGGTACAGCAACACAGCGACCATGAACACAAGCGCGAGCCAGCCAAGATTTTTGAGGCGCTTCATCGCTAGCGTCATGCCGCCATCTCCTTGCTGGACCATGTGGGTGCGTCGGTGCGAATGGCAGAGCGCAGCGTCGAGGAGCGGGCACGGGGATTGGCCTCGATCTCGCGGGCGCTGGGGCGCACTGCCTTTGCCGGTTTTTCAAATGTCGCCGCGCGCGCGGCTTTTACTATTGGCATATGGCGCGAACCGGTTGCGGTCGAACCGCTGCGATCGCGCAGGAATTGCTTCACAATGCGGTCTTCAAGGCTGTGAAAGCTGACAACCGCGAGCCGGCCACCCGGCTTCAGAATACGCTCGGCGGCTTCAAGCCCTGCGGTCAATTCATCGAGTTCGCGGTTGATATGGATGCGCAGCGCCTGGAAGGTCCGCGTTGCAGGATCCTTGGGCGCGCCCATCCGGTGCCCCAAGGCCTTGCGCACCACATCGGCAAGCTTGGTGGTGGTGTTGATCGGCCGCGCCGCGACTATCGCGCGGGCGATGCGACGCGATTTCGGCTCTTCGCCATAAAGGTAGATGACATTGGCAATTTCGGCTTCGTCCGCCGAATTGACGAAATCTGCCGCGCTTTCACCCGACTGACTCATCCGCATATCAAGCGGGCCGTCTTTCTGAAACGAAAAGCCGCGATCGGCCTGATCGATCTGCATCGACGATACGCCGATATCTAGCACCACGGCATCGACCTGTTGCACGCCGCACTCGGCGAGCCTTTTATCCATTTCTGAAAAGCAGGCGGAGTGGAAGCGCAAAGCACCGCCACTCCGCTCTGCAAGGTCAGCACCCGCTGCGGCGGCATCGGGATCGCGATCAAAAGCATGAACGCGTGCACCCGCAGCCAGGATAGCCCGGCTGTAACCACCAGCACCGAAAGTGCCATCCACGACGTCTGAACCTGGGGTGATGGCCAGAGCGTGAATTACTTCATCCAGGAGGACTGGAATATGGGGGGAAGGCTGCGTCATTTGCCGCGCCTCCCATGCTCGCCCAGCCAATATTCCAGCTCTTCGCGAACATGCGCAAAGGCGGGCGGGGCGGAATCGAGGAACACATCGGGATTCCAGAGCATGAAATGGGTCGTCGCGCCGAAGAAGAAGGCCTTCTCGCCGAGCTTGCCGAAATGGCGCAGCATCGGCTGCAACACGAAGCGGCCGCTGCTTTCAAACGCGGTTTCGAAGATCGAGGATGCGACTACGCCCGCGCTCTCACGGTCGAACTCGCCGCCGCGCTGGATCGCCGCTTCCCATTGCGCTTCAATATCGGCGCGCAGTTTCTGGCGCTCGGCGCGGCCATAGCCGATCAGGCAGGGAAGATTGGGGTGGCGTGAAATGCAGACAATGTTTTCGCCGGAAGATTCAGCAACGGTATCGCGAAGCTCGGCAGGGATGGTGACGCGCCCTTTGGCATCGATCGTCGATAGTCCGGAACCGGCATAGACAACGAATGCGGACACAGCCCTGAATTACCCCTTCCCTGTGGGCGCAATCCACCGTCCGCTAAAGCGCAACGCCCTCGCGTCGACGTTCTCTTGAACGCAACAAATTGGATTTCACCCCGATAAGCATGTTCCTTATCAAGGGATTTCGTGGGTGAAAAGAGGGATTCTATGGGAATCTTTGGGTGAAAATTATCATATTATTGTATTTATTATGTTTTTTGTTTTTCCATCATCCACCAACTGCAAAATCGCCGCTTAATTCCCGCAATTTACGATTCGACCATATTACTGTTTTTATTTGATATTTTTAGAACACTCATCCCAAGACCCGAATTAATCCAGAAAATCCCCACGCCGTCCCACGATCCTGCGGCCCGTTTCGAGTCGCGCCAAAAGCTGTTCGGTCCAATCGATGTTTGACGAACTGTCGGAGCCGGGAAGTGCCGATTGCCAGAGCCCGGAATAAAGCAAATCTGCGTCTGCCACCAATATGGCCTGCCCCTTGCCCGGTCGGCACTCGGCAACAAAGCCACCTTGGGCCAATCGGCATGAGCCGGTGCCCGATGGCAGCGACTGCCATTGGCCCGGCGAAAGTGAGCGGATTTGCCGGTTCCCCAAATTGATCTCCACTTCGGCCGAAGACGCGTCGGCATCAATCGGCAAAACCAGTTCCACACCCCAATGGGTGAACAGCGGGGAATGCATCGAGGTGAACAAGGGGCGTGCAGGATCCCCGGTGGGCAGGTTGCTCGGCCATTGCAACGCTGGGTCGGCAAAAAAGAGTAGCCGGCCACCAGCGCGCACCCATTTGTCGATCCGAACCAAATCCTCAGGCGCGAATGGGCGCGGCTGCACAAGCATCGCCACCTTGGCCTTGGTTGCCTGCAACTGAGCCACATTGTCGGCGGCTACAATCTTCCGGCCACGATTCAACCGCTCGAACAGCGGATCGGACTTGCCTTCGCCACGTGCAATTTCACCAAATTCTGCTTCGCCCCATATCAGGTCAATGCTCGACATCAGAACCAGCGGTTGCCGGTCCATTGGATGGCTTGGCGCGCGCCAATACCAAAATGCCGCAATGCCGGCGAGCAGCCCGATCAGCAAAACAGCTGCAAGGCGCCGATTTTGCAATGCCATCGGTTCAGTTCGTGACGCGCTGTGCGGGCTTGGGCTCTTCCTCCGCGCCAACGGAGGGGGTTACACCCAGTTCGGCTAGGGGCTCATCCTTTGGCGCCTGGCCTTCCGGCTCGTCAGTCACCACCGAAGCCGGCGCTGGCTGCACATTGCTGCCAGCACGATCGAGGATCATGTTCGCAATCGATACGAACAACAGCACGGCCAAAAGGCCAAGCAAGCCTACCTGGATGCGCTGCACAGCGGATTGTGCCGGACGTGCCATTGCGCGATTTAAGCCCAATCAGTCGGCTTTGTCCAGTTGCCACGGCATCGGGGGCAATCCCTTGGCTTCCATCCACGCTGGATTGTACAGCGTCGACAGGTAACGGAAACCGGTATCGCACAATATGGTCGCAATCCTATGCCCCGGCCCAAGCTGCTTCGCGAGTTCGACCGCACCT
>DASUDM010000102.1:0-7921 GCA_036275575.1 Sphingorhabdus sp.
ATATTGTTCCTTGGTCCGGACAATCGCCTGTTAGACGATAGAATGCTCTGGGAAGGAACGGTCAACCGCGTTCACGTGTATCCGCGGGAGGTTGTGCGGCAGGCGATCGAGCTTTCGGCCACCGCCCTTATCCTGGTCCACAACCACCCATATGGTAGCGCAGCACCAAGCGCGATGGATCGTCGGCTGACACAGCAGATTATCGATGCATGTGCCGTTATTGAAATCGCTGTGCACGACCATGTCATAGTCGGACGCGAAGGCATATTTAGTTTCGCCGCCAATGCGCTTGTTTCAGACGACAAAAACAACCTTTTTGAAAATGCAGATAAGCGGGTGTGGACTTGAGCGATGGGCACGATCTTGCCGTCGGAGGCAAAATAGCGCCTGACGAACGGCGTCCCGGCCTCGAAGCCGCCATGCGCAGCGAGTTGCATCACATATTGAAAGATCGCAGTTTTGCGAAATCGCCGACGCTTTCAAAACTATTGGCCTATCTGGTTTATGAAACACTGAATGGGAACGGCGACAAGCTCAAAAGCTATACCGTCGCGGTCGATTGCCTCGGCAAGAGCCCTGATTTTGATGCCAAATCCGATAGCTATCCTCGCGTCCAGACGATGCGATTACGGAAATTGCTTGAGGCCTTCTATGCCCGGCACATGCCACAAGATGGGCTCTGCCTGTATCTTGTCGCCGGCAGTTACAGGGTACGAATCGGCTCGCCGGAATCTGCCTATCCAGATTTGTATCGCCAAACAGAGCCCAAATCGGGTGCCCGCACTTTCCCGGATCCGAATGCATCAGCAGAGCTGCTGGTGGAACCTTACCCGCAAACTGTTCAGCAGGATCCAGTTTCAGAAGACAAGTCTGGATTGAAGGTCGCGTCGACTTTGGCATTTGCATTTGCAATCGCGATGTTTGTCGCCGCTGTTTATTTTTGGGTCAGCGGCACAGAGAATGAACCCGTGCGCGACACCTCAAAGCCGATGAGCGTTCCAGTCATCCTGATGGAAAAAATTGACTCCCCACGTGACGACAACTCAGTCGAAATGGCCAATGATTTGTTCGCAAAATTTGTAGACGGCATGGGCCGGTCCTGGGCTGTTCGCGTGCGATTGGGCGAAGGGAAAAGTGACAATATCGAGCAAGCCGATATCAATTACCGGCTAGAAGCGAGATTGGGCGAAAACTACCAGGGACGTCGCCCACTCTATTTGCGTCTAACCGCGGGTAACTCCTCGGACCTGATCTGGTCGACGACGACCTATATCGACCCTGGAAAATCGCCACAGCAAAATTTGGGTCCGAGCATTTCGGAGCTTTCGAGCCCTTATGGCATTATTTCAAAACGCGAAGCCGGCAAGATCACTCCGGAAAGCGACAGCGGATATGCGTGCTTGCTGCGTTATATGACGTATGTCCGCACCCAGAACATAAAGTTGCGGCCCGATCTGGCAAAGTGCCTTGCAAAGCCCATAGGGGATTCAAGGCTGGATGCCGTCCGGCTGGCGGTTCGCAGTTTCTTCGTGCTGGAGACCTCCAATGTGCAAAATCGCCAGTTGCGACTTGCTGCGGCCAAAGCCTTTGCTGCGCAGTCTATCGCCTCGGACCCTGAAGAAGCCTATGCCCATTTTGCCGAGGCACGTCTCAAATATCTTGTGGGTGACTGCGCGGCCGGAAATGCCCATACGCTTCACGCACTACAGGCCAATCCTTACGATCCGGCGATCCTAGCCGTGTTGGGGAATTTTTCTACCGAATGTGGTCTGCCCGAAGGCAAGGAAATTGCCCAGCGAGCTTTCGAACTTCGAACTCCGGGAGAGACTTTTTCAAGGCTTTCGCTGATACTCGCGAGCATCAGAGATAATGATCGCGAGCGATTGATATCGCTCTCTTCCAGCACCAATGAAGGGACTGCCTTCAGCCCCGCCTACTTCCATCTGTGCGAAACGCTGATCGCGGCTGGCATTGATCGGCCCGATGTGGCCAAAACCCACTGGAAGAAGTTTGCAGAGATTTCCGGAAACGGAAAGTCCGCCAACGAGATGCTGGCACAAGTCGTGATTTCACAACGCATCCGTGATCGGATACTTGGCTTTCTGCGCCAGAAAGCAGTGCTGAACGAGGAGTTACATGGAGTTACAGGTGTTAACTGACGTTAACTCCCGTTACGGTGTAACACAATATATAGACGTTACATCTCAGGCATGCACTACATGTAGAAATTCACGAAATGTGACGGTGTTAAACTCATAATCACCGGGTCAAACTGCCAAATTCAAGTGCATGGAAGTGACCTCTCTCGTGGCGAAGCTTGTGCTGGTCCAGAGCCTTGCCCTGGTGAGCGAGGCCGCTTCCTTATCTGCGCCGGCGCTACGCCCACACACATCAGCGCCGGCGCAGAGCACAATCTCCAAAAGCACAGCGGCTGAAGTTTCAGTCATCAACCCGACTGCAACCAACCAAAGCGCGCCGACCGACCCTTCACAGGCCTCTATGCTGTCGAAGGAAGGCAAGACAATGAAGCGGCGTGTATTCGTGGACGGCAAAGACGGTGCCAGTCGCGAATATTGGATTGTTGAATATCAATGATGTCAACGCCCTTCACCACACCGGCGAAAAGTGTGGCGAACGGACTCGCACTGCTTCTCGCCATATTTGCGGCAGGACAAGCGCGATCTGCGCAACTGCTGGCGCCAAGCATCGATATCTCGAGCCGGATCATTTCTGATGGCATCAGCAGATCAAACCCGAGAGCGATTCCAGCCTCTATCGTCGAGTATGAACTTTTGGTGGCCAATATACCTGCCGAAACTGACGGCACGAGTGGCCCGGCGATTGTCAATCCGATACCAGCGCAACTCAGCTTGTTCGTCGGTGATATTGGTACGGGAAACGGTCCTTTCGCCTACGAAACCACAAATGGTGCATCGGGGTTTGAATGCCATTTCGAAACTCTCTCAAGCATGTCTGATTGCGTAGAGTTTTCCGACGATGGCGGACAAAGCTTTGACTATGTTCCAGCCCCAGATCGCCAAGGCTTCGACCCGGACATCACCCATTTGCGGTTCCGATTGAAAGCTGGCCAACCGCTTGAATCCTCCCAGAGCTCGACCTTTGTCTTGCGTTATCGAATGAGAATGGAGTGACTACGATGCGTAATTATATCTCGCGCGCATTGAACAGCTTGCACGGCAATACAGCCGGCGAAACTGATGCGCAGAGCAACGGTTCGGGCACGGATACTGCAGTGGGCGACGACGCCACCAATGAAACCATTGAGGAAGAGCGCCGGAAGCAACAGCGGCACAGGACGATATTCCGGGCCGCACGCCTTTCGAGCAGGGTTCATGATGTTCAGGGGCTGGCTATCGTCCGAAACATTTCGGAGGGCGGGATGCGCATCGAAAGCCAGCTTGGTTTCGAGAATGGCGAACATGTCGTGGTTTCGCTAGCCGATGGCGACCGGATCGAGGGCGAAGTAGTCTGGCAGGATGGCAACGCTTTCGGAATACGGTTTTTTTCTTGGGTTTCGGTCGAACAGGTGCTCGCACGGACAACAGACAATGTCGGCCATTTCAAATCGCGGCCACCGCGGATCGTTCTTGATCTTCCCATCGTAATACGGACGGGCAACATGCTGATCGACGCGCGTTTATGCGACCTGTCACAACGCGGGGCCAAGCTTCAGTTTGACAAATATCTGGCAATCGACAGCCGGGTCCAGATCAGCCACAATGATCTGCGACCAATTTCAGGCAGCGTAAAGTGGCAGGCGAGCAACCTGTTGGGAATTGAATTCCACCGCACATTGAGTGTCGAGGAATTCTCCGAATGGACCTTACAGTAAAGAGTCGGTCCCGCCAGCCTAACTGACTGCAAACGCCTCGGCCACCTGGCGGCGAACTTCGGCATAATCCATTTTGCCATTAGGCGCGCGCGGTACTGTTTCCACGCACAGCATATGGCGGGGTGCCTTATAGTGCGCCAGTTCGCCGCGCACATGATCGATCAGTTCCATCGGATCGATTGAATGTCCCGGCTTCAACGAAGCCATCGCCGCGACACGTTCGCCAAAGCGCGGATCGGGCATGCCGCATACGGCAGCATCGACCACCGCTGGATGGCGCTTCAACGCTTCTTCTACTTCCTCGGGGAATACCTTCTCGCCGCCCGTGTTGATGCACTGCGATCCGCGCCCCAGTAGCGTCAGCGATCCATCTGCGTTCACCAACGCCCAGTCACCAGGCATCGACCAACGCCGTCCTTCGATTTCAATGAAAGTTGCGGCTGATTTGGCAGGATCCTTGTAATAGCCCATCGGGATAAATCCTCCGACGGCAACGCGCCCTTTTACACCCGATCCAGGTTCGACACGCTGTCCCTCTTCGTCGAACACGGCACAATCCTCCCCCAAGGCAAATTGCGCGGTGTGTACTGTGTCGGCAGATGTCATCACTGAAGAGCCAAGACCCAGCGCTTCGGAAGAACTGAAAGCGTCCATCAGCGCGGCTTGCGGCATATGACGCAACAATCCCCGCTTGTTTTCCTCGTTCCACATTGCGCCCGACGAAGTGAAAAACAGCATAGACTGCAGGTTCCAGCGACCCGGCTCTGCATCAAGCGCATCGAGCAGCGGCTGGGCGAACGGTTGCCCGACAATGATCATCCATGTCGCCTTCCATTTTTCAGCCATGTCGAGGGTTTCGATTGCACTGAAATGATCCGGACGATTCAGCAGCACCGTTCCGCCAACCGACAGAGCAGCGAATGCGGAGAGCAGGCCCGTTCCATGCATCAAGGGCGGGGCAATCAGCATGCGAACAGGGATCGGCATTACCTTGGCGCGCGCGCCCGCTTCTTCCGGTCCGTTCATAGGCTCGAGCCCTAATAAGGGATTCGCACCATATCCGCCCTTGCCGATCAAATCGCCCTGCCGCCACATCACAGCTTTTGGCATACCGGTTGTGCCGCCTGTATAAATGAACATCAGGTCTTCGCTGCTGCGCGGGCCGTTTCCGGTGGGGGCCGTATCGGCTGGTTCGATATCCGCATAAGAAACGGCCCAGTCAGGGACTGGAACGCCCGGGCGTTCGATCGCGATCCAGCGTTTCACGCCGGGCAATCGCGACCGGATGGCGTCGATGCGCTCGGCATAAACCGTTTCGAAAATGACGGCCTCTGCATCGCCGTTCTCGAAAAGATACAAGAGCTCGTCATTGCCATAGCGATAGTTGACGTTGAACGGTACGAGGCTCGCCTTGAATGCGGCGTAGGTGCCGACGAGATATTCGGGGCAGTTACGGGCATAGAGGGCAACCTTTGCCTGTCGCCCCAGACCTGACTTCACAAGATAATCAGCAAGGCCATTGGCTGCACGATCAAATTCGCGCCACGACATGATATTGTCCTGCTGCACGATGGCGGGTTGTTCTGCCATGGCTTCGGCAACCGATTCCCACTGGGTTGCATAGGTCCATTCGGTCATTTTGACGGCTTCCTCCTCGCGATTCTCTCTCCATGTAACGCGTCCATCCTGTTCGAGAGTCGGCAGCCTTGCAACCATTTGTCGCGCGAGCTTCTTGACGCGGCAGCACTTTTCGCCTTGTGCAGCGGCCATGCGCTTTTTCTCCGACAATGCCGCTCCGGTTCATCCGAAAATCATGCAAGCGATTGCAGACGCAAATTTGGTCGACACCGCCTATGACGGCGATCGATGGAGCCAGAAACTCGACGCTGCTTTTTCCGAACTCTTCGAACGCGAGGTTGCCGTGCTTTGGGTCTCGACTGGCACTGCAGCGAATTGCCTTGCCCTCGCTTCATTGTCGCAGCCGTACCAGGGCATCATTTGCCATAACGAAGCACATATCGAGGTCGACGAATGCGGCGCCCCCGGCTTTTACACCGGCGGTGCCAAACTGATGCATGTCGATGGCGAAGGCGCAAAACTTGCACCGGACTCAATTGAGGCGCTGCTCGCAAGCATACGGCCCGATGTCCACCAAGTGCAGGCTTCTGCTGTTTCGATAACCAATGCGACCGAATATGGGCTGGTATATCGTCCGGAGGAGGTGCGTGCGATTGGTAACCTTTGCGATACCAAACGATTGGGGTTGCACATGGACGGCGCGCGGTTTGCCAACGCCATTTCTACCCTCGGCTGTGCACCAGCCGACGTGACCTGGCGCGCGGGTGTGGACATTCTCAGTTTCGGTTTCGCCAAGAATGGCGGCATGAACGCAGAGGCATTGGTCTATTTTGATCCCGAGCGCGCCGATGCCGCGCGCTATCGCCGAAAAAGGGCCGGACACCTGCTTTCGAAGGGCCGCTATCTCGCGGCACAGTTGCTGGCATTTTTGGAAAAGGATTTGTGGCTCGAAAATGCACGGGCTGCCAATGCAGCTGCACGCATCATCGCCGATGCTTCACCCGACCGGCTGATGCACCCCGTCGAAGCGAACGAGATATTCATTCACCTTTCCGCGCAAGAGGCGGCTTCGCTACGGTCGCAAGGATTTGATTTCTACGATTGGGGCGAAGGTGCGGCCCGTCTGGTGACGAGCTGGCACCATGGCGAAGCTGACGTGGGCCCCCTAGCCAAAGCAATCGCGCTGCTGTGAACCGCGCCGACCCAGAACATCAGGCTGCAGAGCAGAGCCTGCTGAATCCCCGCATCGCGATTCCATTTCTTGTCGTCTCGCTGATCTGGGGTTCGACCTGGCTTGTCATTCGTGACCAATTGGGCACCGTGCCGGCAAGCTGGTCTGTCTGTTACCGTTTTGCCGTTGCCGCAGCAGGCATGTTCCTGCTTTCCGCAATAAGCCGGCAGTCGCTGCGAATAGACGGCAACGGCCTCAAATGGGTCATGTTGCTCGGTCTGATGCAGTTCACCTTGAACTTCAATTTTGTCTATGCAGCGGAGCATCACATTACGTCCGGCCTAGTCGCCGTCATCTTTGCATTGCTGATCGTACCAAATGCGCTGTTGGGCAAATGGTGGCTGGGGCGTGATTTCAGCCGCAATTTCATCATCGGTTCTGTGATTGCCACCGCTGGCGTCGCCCTATTGATGGTTCAGGAATATCGGGCTGCTCCGGTCGGCGGGCACGAAGTGATTATTGGAACAGTGCTCACCCTGATTGCTGTACTGTGCGCTTCGGTTTCGAACGTGATGCAAGTGGCCCCGTCGGTAAGTGGCTATCCGACTACAACCATATTGGCCTGGTCGATGCTTTGGGGTGCGCTTTTCAATGCGGCTTGGTCGTTCATGAACCATGGCCCCCCGGTCATCGAATTGCGCAGCGGATATCTGGGCGGCGTGCTGTATCTGGGAATCATCGGATCGGTCGTCACTTTCCCCCTCTATTTCGACCTTATCCGGAAAATAGGGCCCGGAAAGGCCGCATATACAAGCGTACTGATCCCGGTTGTCGCAATGTTGCTGTCGACCCTTTTTGAAGGCTACGCCTGGACCAGTCTGGCGGCCAGCGGGGCGATACTGGCATCGGTTGGCCTCGTCGTGGCCATGCGTACGCGTTAGACTCGCCAAGGGCCGACATCCGCGCTAGTCTCCTCAATTGAGAGGAGAATATATGGAACAGCTTAGTGGGCAGGACGCCAGTTTCGTCTATCTCGATACCCCCAACACACCGATGCACATCGGATCGGTGGGAATATATGATCCATCCACGGCACCGGGTGGCTTTGTACGCTTCAAAGATATTTTGGCGCATATTGAAAGCCGGTTGGACAAGGCCCGCAGCTTCCGCCAGAAACTGGTCCGGGTCCCGTTCGACCTCGACCATCCTTACTGGATCGACGATCCGAATTTCGACCTTGAATATCATGTCCGCCACATAGCACTGCCCCAACCGGGTGACTGGCGGCAATTGTGCATACAGGTCGCGAGGCTGCATGC
>DASUDM010000103.1:0-2911 GCA_036275575.1 Sphingorhabdus sp.
TCCGCTGCGATATGATGGCGTTAAGCTGGGCGCGGGTGATCCTTGGCCGCTCTGACTGTGAAGGCTCGCCCGGCGGGCCGACGTCGAGACTTTCCTGATGGTCGCGCGGAGACGTGATTGCCGAGCCATGGAAGCATTTCAGCCGCTCCGCCTCTGCCCGGCGGATACCGAAGACCGAGGCGATCTCGTCGGTGATGTCCGCGCCGCCATGGTTGAGCGTCACCAGCCCGGCCAGCATGCCGCCGATGAAGACCGAAACGTTGGTGATTGCGGCGCCCATTTCGACCATCGCTACGCCCAGCTCGCGCTCCTCAGCGCTGAGGCAGGCAAGGCCGGCGGCCACCGGGGAAGCGACGATGGCGTCGACACCCAGATGCGATGCGCGCGCTGTCATGTCCAAATTGCGCACCGGAGATGGATCAGCCAGCACCGCGTGGATTTCTACCCCGACGCGGTCGGCATACAGCCCTAGCGGATTGGCCACGCCGGCATTGCCATCAAGTGCATAGAGCGTTGGGCTGACATGCAGAACCACTTTGCCGCGCGTATCGATATTGGCACGTCCCGCGGTGAGCAGGTCGTCAATATCCGCCTGTTCGACCTTGTCCCCGCCGAGATCGATTTCGACGGGCGACAACAAGCTATCAAGCCCGCCAGCCGACATGCCCATCCAGACACGGTCGATATTTATCCCGGCGATCCGCTCTGCCTGTTCGACCGCATGGCGCACCGAGAGCTCTGCCAGCTGCATATCGGCGATACAGCCGCGAACGACGCCCTTGCTCTCGCGTTGCCCCGTGCCGAGCACATGCATCGTTCCGCCTTCGTCGACCCCGGCTATCAGTGCCGAGACCTTGGAAGAGCCAATATCAAGCGTGGAAATGATCTTTTCGTAACGCACCGCCATCAGGCAGAAACCCCGCCTTTCTCGGCTTCGGCTGAGGGTTTTTCGCCTTGCGCCTCGATCTGGACCGGCTTCTCTTTCGCCGCGCGGCGCATATAGGCCCGTTCCGGATCGCGCAGGTCGAAATGGATGATGTCACGGCCCAGCAAGCGGTGCACACCATCCATGCGGGTAAAGTTCACCAGCGCCTGCGCCGCCAGATTGTCGCCTTCTGGAAGCGAGAGCGTCTCACCGGTCTTGAAGCGCAAATCCCAGCGGCGGTTGCCCACCCAGCTTGCACCTACGACCTGATCCTTGAGCGACTGCGCGCTATCGAGCAGCTTGGCGAGCGCCACCACCTGCCGGTTGGCGCCTTCGCCATTGATGATCGGCAAGGCGCCAATTTCGGCCTGCGAAATCTTTTCGAGCTCGACGCCCTTTTCATCGATCAGCGAATAGACGCCGTTTCGCTGCCAGACCGCCGTCGGTTTGCGCTCAATGATGTCGACCACCAGCGTATCGGGCAGGCGGCGGGTGACGCGGACATCCTTGATCCAGCCATATTCGATAAGGTCGGTGCGGATCTTGTCGATATCGACCAGCGGCATGGCCCGGTCTTTTTCGGCGAGCACGATGTCATACACCTTGAGCTGGTCGACCCGATCCATGCCGGTGATCTCGACGCGCTTGACTTCAAAACCGGCCTTTGCCGCAACCTGTGCATATTGCTGGTAAGCGGCCTGCGGCACGCCAAACCAGTTGGCGACGATAAGCGCGACCAGCAGCAAGACCGCGAGCACGCCCCAGGTCAGCACCCTTTGGATATCCTCTTCGGTGAAAGGCAGGATGCGCAGCAGCCGGTCCATGATGCCGACCTGCCGCACCTTTTTGCGCGGTGCGGCCTTGCGTGCCTTGGTGGGTGCCTTGCGGGCAGTCGCTGTCTTCATGCAAGCGCCTCCTTCACAAGGATATCGACAAGCTGTTCATAGCTGATGCCCATCTGCTTGGCCTGCTCGGGAACAAGGCTCAACGGCGTCATGCCCGGCTGGGTATTGGTTTCAAGCACGAACACGCCGTCGCGGCCCAGTTCATCATCCCAACGGAAATCGGTGCGCGATGCCCCCTTGCAGCCGAGAAGTTCGTGCGCACGTTGCGCCAGTTCCATCATGTAATCGGCAATATCCTGCGGGATTTCCGCCGGGCAAACATGTTCGGTGAGGCCATCGGTATATTTGGCATCGAAATCGTAAAAGCCGCTCTTGGGCTTTAGCTCTGTCACGCAAAGCGGCTTTCCGCCGAGCACCGCGACGGTCAATTCGCGCCCCTTGATGAAAGGTTCGGCGAGCAAAGTATCAAATTCCTGCCACGGACCAATGGCTTCGCGGGAAATCGGGTTTCCGTAATTCCCGTCAGCCTTGACGATGGCAACGCCCACCGAGCTGCCTTCATTGACTGGCTTCAGCACATAGGGGCGCGGCAGCGGATCGCCTGCATAAAGGCTTTCACTCTCGACAATCGTTCCCTTGGGCATCGGGATGCCGGCGGGAACCAAGCGCTGCTTGGTCAATTCCTTGTCGATCGCAATCACCGAAGTGACCATGCCACTATGGGTATATTTGATGCCCATCAGGTCAAGCATGCCCTGCACGCTGCCATCTTCGCCCGGAACACCGTGGAGCGCGTTGAAGACGACGTCGGGTCGCAAACCGGCGAGCACCTGCGCAACGTTTCGGTCCATATCGACGCGGCTGACCTTATAGCCGACGCGTTCAAGCGCATCGGCAACGCCATTGCCACTCATCAGCGACACCGGGCGTTCGTTCGACCAGCCACCCATCAATACTGCAACATGGACCGGATCGCTCACTTCGCTTTCCCTACTCGTTCATTGTTTGACGCTTCGGCGTAAACGCCTACGCGTTGAATTTCCCAATGCAAATCAACGCCCGATTTCGCTTTCACTCGGCGACGCACTTCCTCGCCCAGTTCCTCGATATCGGCGCTGGTGGCATCGCCGGTGTTGATCAG
>DASUDM010000104.1:0-7385 GCA_036275575.1 Sphingorhabdus sp.
GCGCGTGTGCGCATCGGCCGTCGCAGTCAGCGCGAGCCTTGGCACATTCGGGAATTCGTCCATCAACGGGCGGAGCAGCCGGTAATCGGGGCGGAAATCATGCCCCCATTCGGATACGCAATGCGCCTCGTCGATGGCGAACAGCGATATCTTGGTTTCGGCAAGCAACCGCTGGAAATCAGCAGTCGATGCGCGTTCAGGCGCGACATAGAGCAGGTCGAGCACGCCGCTTTGCAGCCGCTCGATAGTTTCCGCGCGGTTGCTATCCGCAGAGGTCAGCGTCGCAGCGCGGATGCCCATCGCATTGGCAGCGCGCAGCTGATCGTGCATCAGCGCGATGAGTGGCGATATGACGATGCAAGTGCCTTCGAGCAGTAAAGCCGACAATTGGTAACAAAGCGACTTGCCAGCCCCGGTCGGCATCACTGCCAACGTGCTCTGCCGGTCAAGCGTCCGGCGCACCACCTGTTCCTGCACCCCGCGAAATTCGGCAAAACCAAACACGCGGTGCAGCACATCGGCGGGGTCGAGAGTATCGGGCGCGAGCATCTTCCTGCCCGCTAGGCCGGATAGTCCCTCAAGAATAGAGCGCTCGTCGGACATCGGCGACTTTCGCTGTGGATAGTCGAGTCGATAGCGAACATATAAAGAACAAATAATGCTGTAAAGCTTTGGACCCGATTACTCTGCGGCTACTGCTTCTTCGTCTTTCTCGGCCTGCTGGCGCGCCCACATTTCGGCGTAGAGCCCGTCCTTCGCCAGCAACTGGGCATGCGTGCCCTGTTCGGCGACGCGACCTGCATCGAGCACGACAATCTCGTCCGCATCGACGACCGTCGATAGCCGGTGCGCGATGACGATTGTGGTACGCTGCTTCGATACTTCGTCGAGCGTGTCGAGGATTTCTGCTTCGGTGCGGCTGTCGAGGGCGCTGGTGGCTTCGTCGAGGATCAGGATCGGCGGGTTTTTAAGGAGCGTGCGCGCGATCGCCACACGCTGTTTTTCGCCGCCCGACAGTTTCAGCCCGCGCTCGCCGACCTGCGTTTCATATTGCTGCGGCTGGGCGGCGATGAAATTATGGATCTGTGCCCCGCGTGCCGAATCCTCGATTTCCGCCTGACTAGAACCCTCACGGCCATAGCCGATATTGTAACCGATGCTGTCGTTGAACAGCACCGTATCCTGCGGGACGATGCCGATTTGCGCGCGCAGGCTCGATTGCGTGACGTCGCGCAAATCCTGCCCGTCGATGGTGATCCGTCCGCCGGTGACATCGTAAAAGCGATAGAGCAGCCGCGCGATGGTCGACTTGCCCGCTCCTGATGGCCCAACCACCGCGAGCGTCTTGCCGGGGGGAATGCGCAAAGACAGGCCGTTCAAAATCTGCCGTTCTGGATCATAGCCGAAGGTCACATTCTCGAAGGCCAATTCGCCGCCTGATACTTTCAATTCGGTAGCGCCGGGCTTGTCGACAATTTCGGGCGCGGTATCGATCAGGTCGAACATCGCGGCCATGTCGATCAGGCCTTGGCGTATGGTGCGATAGACCATGCCAAGCATGTCGAGCGGGCGGAAAAGCTGCATCAGCAGGGTGTTGACCAGAACAACATCACCGGTGCTGAACCGGCCCTGCGCCCAGCCCCAGACACTGAAGCCCATCGCACCCGCCATCATCAAATTGGTGATCAGCGACTGGCCGATATTGAGCCAGGCGAGCGAGTTTTCGGATTTGACCGCGGCATCGGCATAGCGCCTTGCGACCTTGGCATAATAGTCGGCCTCGCGGTCCTCGGCATTGAAATATTTGACCGTTTCATAGTTGAGCAGGCTGTCTACCGAGCGTGCGACAGTGGCTGTATCGAGCTCGTTCATTTCCTCGCGCAACTTGTTACGCCAGTCGGTGACGCGTTGGGTGAAGAGGATGTAGGTGACAACCATGACGATCGTGGCGGCAACCAAGCCGATTCCGAATTTGAACCAGAATATCACCAGCACCGCGACCAGTTCGATTGCGGTCGGCGCGATGTTGAAGAGCATGAAATAGAGCATCACGTCGATACTCTTGGTGCCCCGCTCGATCACCTTGGTGACGGCGCCGGTGCGCCGGTTCATGTGGAAGCGCATCGATAACCGGTGGAGATGCGCGAAGGTGTTTTCGGCGAGCCGCCGCGTCGCATCCTGCCCGACGCGTTCGAAGACAGTGTTCCTCAGATTGTCAAAAAGCACTCCGCCAAAACGCGCCCCCGTGTACGCGACAACCAACCCGATCGCCATCCAGACGCCCGCCTCCAGCCCCGGCTGCATCCGGTCAATGGCCGCGCCATAGACGAAGCCCATCGACAGTTGCACGCCCTTTGACACCAGCACGAGCAGCATCGCGATGACGATGCGCACGCGCAGTGCGGGCATATCCTTCGGCCACAAATAGGGCAGGAAGCGCTTGAGCGTGACGAAACTCGCCTCCGCTTTGGCTGCTTCCTTTTCCTGTCCGTTTTCCGGCTGTGCCGCCATTCCCTGCATCAGGCCGATATAGGGAAGTATCGGGGTTTAGAAAGTCCCGCTGACAGTTGCGCGATAAATCAGGCCATATTTGTTGCGCCCGGTGTGGGTGAAATCAATGGGGCCATCGCGCCGGTCGACATAGAATAGCTCGTCATAGCCCTCGGTCTGGCCGGCCAGGTTGAAGACCTGCCCGCGCACTTTGAGCCCAAACACATTCTTGTGCTCGATAAAGGCACCCACCATCGGACCGGTGCGATAGTCGCGGCCGAAATAGTCGAGCCGGTAAAAGCCATAGTCGGAGCTATCCTCGGCAAAGCCGCCATAGGCCCAGTTGCTACCGGGAATATCGTGACGGAAATCGATATTCCAGTAGGTCCGGCCCCGGTTGCTGAGCGGGCGCTTCTCTCCAGTCAGCGGGTCGCGCAGCGACGCTGTTTGCCAAGCGCCGATGAGATCAAGCTTCGCACCCTTGATGCCTATGGTATCGAGCAGGAGGCTGGCGTTGATTTCGGTGCGCAGCCGTTTGGCCGTGCCGTCGATATTGCCCGGTGCTTCGCTCGTCGCGGTAATCGGGATGCGATCGACAAGGTCGCTGATCGCCTCTGCATCGATTTTGAGCTTGATCGACCCGGCTTTGCCAAGTGATCGGTTCGCCTCGAAATTCAGCAGCCAGCTTTGCGGCGGGACGAGATCGAAATTGCCGGCATTGTTATTGTTGTTGCGGACATCGACCGAGGCGAGGAAGTCGCCAAAGTTGAGTTGCAACACTTTGCGCTGGAATTTCACGCTGACATCGAGATTGGGCGACGCTTTCCAACCCAATGCGACCGAGCCTTTGGGGCGTATATATTGCCGGGCATTCCCGTTCGGGCCGGTGACACCCAATTCGCTATACTCGCCGCCCAATGTTGCTTGTAGCGTCAAGTCCTTCGCAATCGGGCGACCATAAGAAAGGATCACCTGGCCGCGCTTTTCCTCAACCCGCGCGGTCGCGTTAGGTAGCGGGACGGGCTGGAACACCCCGCCATTGTCGAGCTGGAAAAATTCGGAATCGGCGTCGAGATAGTTGAACGCCCCTTCGGCGGAAACCTGCCAGTCGGCTTTACCGGCTTTCCAGCGATATTCGGCGCGCAAGACGCTCTCGCCTTCGTCGATCGACTGGATAAATTTTTGCCCGCTTTCGGCGGATCCGTCGGTTGGAGTGACGCGGAACTCGTTGACGAAGGGGCTATGTTCAAAACGGTGGAAGCCGATGAGCTTCAGCCGGCCGCCGCCAAGTCCGAACTCGTAATCCGCCCCCAGCTCCATATTCCATTCGTCTTCGCGATCACGCCCCGCCTCAAGAATGTCGGCGACGCCAGGTTGCTGCCGCAAAAAAGTGCGGGTGCCCCGAAACTCGAAGAATTCGAGTGCACCGTTGGCGTTGAGAATATTTCCATTATCGCTTTTCAACGAATAGGTGCCGGCCAATCTTGGTCGGTCTCCCTGCGATCGGACGCGAACATCGCGGATGAACAGGCGGTCGCCATCGGCATCGCGAACATCTTCATAGCCCCAGCCACCACCACGGAAGCCGTCTTTGTTGGAAAGCCCCAGCGTGAAGTCTCCCTTGCCAAGCTTGCCAGATAGATTGACCTCGCCATTGAGCCAGAAATCGTCGACGCGCCGTCGCCATTGCGGGCGCCAGGCGAAATTGCCCTGCAAGCTGTCTGGCTTGGTCACCACGTTGAGCACCTGCCCGTTCAGGCCGGAAACATTCAACGTTGACCCGTCAGCAATTTCGAACCGGATCACCGAACTGGCGGAAATGCGGGAGAGCGCGGTTTGGGCGTCGTTGCTTTTTCCGGTAATCCGCTGCCCGTTGATCAACACGTTCTGGCTGGCCTCGCCCAAGCCGCGATCGCTGCTGACCTGGCTGATCTGGAAACCCGGTATCTGGCCCACCATGTCGAGCGCGGTTTGCGGCGCGAAACGGCCGAACTGCGCAGCTTCGTAGATTTGCCGCCCATTTTCACTGCGCGGCTCCAGATCGGTTGATGCAGCCTCGAATTCGGGGGCCGTATTGGCCAGAGCCGGGCTGGCAACCGTCATGGCAAGCAAGCTTGCCGAAGCCGCAACAACGCGGCGGGGGCACACATTCATCTAACCCACTCCTGTCGGGCTCTGCTGGCCCTGTGTTGTGCTCCCCACGGGCGGGTTAGGATTACAATTGTATTCGCAACAGCCGCGTTCGATTAGCGGCTTACTGCTTGGGACAAACTACATCTGGATTCACATGCGGCGCGAAAGCAAAAGCCAGGCAGCGATGGCGTTGAAGCCGGTATAGACCGCGTAGAAGCCAAGGATCATGGCCGAGCCTGAATAAGCGAACAGCATCGCGCCAAGTAATATCCCGAATTCAAGGAAATAGCTGCCGTTACGGCCAAAATGCTTGCCGAAATAAAGCTTGGTATCCTCGACAAAGGGATGGCCCGATTCCACGACGGCTTTGTGCATCGCGAAATTTGCAATGCCGAGCAGGAAGCAGGCGATCAGATACATCTGCCGCCTGCCACGCTCATTTCGCGGCCGCCGGTTCGGCCTTATCAGGGCGCAGGCTGGTGCCTGCACGTCCGCCGCGGAAGGACGAGAACCAGCTTGCCGGGCTCAATCCGGTCGAACCATCGAGCGAGAAGGTGATAATCTCAGCCCGCCCGCCGATACGTTCCCACGCCACCGGGCCGCCAAGGCCGATGGGCGCGTCGACACGGCTGTCGGCGCTGTTGTCGCGATTGTCGCCGAGCAAATAATAATGGCCCTTGGGGATGCGGATGGGCGCGACATCGTCGGTCGATCCGCGCCGCGCGTCGATGGTGTCGTAGCTGACGCCATTGGGCAGCGTTTCGCGCACGATGGTGACATAACAGTGCAGCGACCCGTCGGCTTCCTGCACCAGTGCACCAGGGAAATCGATCTCGGTGCAGGGATTGTTTGCGTCGACCGGCAAATCCTTGACCGGCTGGGCTTCCTGCTTGATCGGTTTGCCATTGAGGTAAACCTGCCCGCCGCGCATTTCGAACAGGTCGCCCGGCATGCCGATAACGCGCTTGATATAGTCCTGGTTCTTGCCCTCTGGCGTCAGGATCACGACATCGCCGCGTTCGGGCAACGATCCCCAGACGCGGCCCTTGCTCTCGGGCAGGGTGAAGGCGAGCGAATCGACTTCTTCGCGCAGCACAAGCCATTGGAAAAGGGCCACTGGGTTGGGGATTGTCGGTGAAACGAAACTCCAGCCATAGGCAAATTTCGAAACGAACAGGCGGTCACCCACCAGCAAGGTCGGCATCATCGAAATCGAGGGAATATAGAAAGGCTTGGCAATGAAGCTGTGAAAGCCGAGTACCGCGAGCAGCAACCAGAACAGACCCTTGATTTCTGCCCACAGCGTATGCAGCCAGCCTTGCTTGGCGGCGGGCGCAGCAGCGGTTTCAGTATTGCTAGTAACGGGTTCGCTATTCAAAACAGTCATGCCTTCGAAATCGGGAGCGCCTCGATAATCACAAAGGCCTGCGCCCAAGGGTGATCATCGGTCAGCGTCAAGTGGATGTGCGCCTCATAGCCATTTGGCACCATCGCGTCGAGCCGTGCCTTTGCACCGCCGGTCAGCGACAATGTCGGTGCGCCGGATGGGGCGTTGACCACCCCAATGTCCTTCATGAAAACCCCGCGCTTGAACCCGGTGCCTACCGCTTTGCTGAAAGCCTCTTTTGCGGCAAAGCGCTTGGCATAGGTGCCGGCCTTGGTGAAGGGACGGCGGGCGGCCTTGGCGCGCTCCACATCGGTGAAGACGCGATTCTCGAACCGTTCACCAAAACGATCGAGCGAATTCTGGATACGCTCTATATTGCACAGATCAGAACCAAGGCCGATGATCACCGCGCCGCATCCATCAATTCGCGCATCCGGCGCACCGCAGTTTCCAGTCCGTCGAATATAGCCTCGCCGATCAAATAATGGCCGATATTGAGTTCGGCGAGTTGCGGGATCGCGGCGATCGGCTGGACATTGTCATAAGTCAGCCCGTGGCCAGCGTGCGGCTCGATGCCGTTCTTTGCCGCGAGGGCCGCCGCATCGGCGATGCGCTTGAGCTCGTTCTCGATACCGGCGGTATCGCCATCCAGCCAGAGATGTGCATATCGCCCGGTGTGCAGCTCGACCACTGGTGCCCTAAGTTGCATTGCGGCCTCAATCTGGCGCGGGTCGGGTTCGATAAACAGGCTGACGCGTATATCGGCGTCGGACAGGCGCGATACGATGGGTGCCAATTGGTTGTGCAATCCGGCTGCGTCGAGCCCGCCCTCGGTCGTGCGTTCCTCGCGCCGTTCGGGAACGATGCAGGCAGCGTGTGGTTTGTGGCGCAGCGCGATCTCGAGCATTTCCTCGGTCGCTGCCATTTCAAGGTTCAGCGGCAGGCTCGTCGCTGCCTGGATACGGGCTAGGTCGCTGTCGCGGATATGGCGCCGGTCTTCGCGGAGGTGTGCCGTGATGCCGTCGCCACCGACCCGCGCGACAATCTCTGCTGCACGCACCGGATCGGGATGATCCCCGCCGCGAGCGTTCCGGATCGTCGCGACATGGTCGATATTGACGCCGAGGCGGAGGTGACCGTTCATGGTCAAGCCTTCCGGCTCCCCGGCTTTACGGCCTCGGTCGCGGCCAGCTCGGGCGGAAGCTCGTCAGGCGCGTAGGTCGGGAAGTTCAGCTCAATGAGCGGGAAGAAAGGCACACCCAGATCGACCGAACCCGCAGAGCGGTCAACGATTGATGCCGCCGCGATCACTTCGCCGCCGGCATCCTCGATCGCCTTGATGGCTTCGCGCGAAGAGAGGCCGGTGGTTACAACA
>DASUDM010000105.1:0-3033 GCA_036275575.1 Sphingorhabdus sp.
GATGACCACGGGTATCTGCGTGTAAATGACGATAACGTCATATTAACCATCTCGGCGCATAGGGGAGGGGGAAGCAACAGGTTTAATCCTGATAATAGGATCGAATTATGGACAATTTGCGCGGATTTGGGCCATTTGGAGAAAGCCATGACGGCTTTGGCCATTTCGATTCCGATGCGCCGGTCTATGCCAGCTTTGAAGAGCAGGAAGACGCTGCAATCGAGCCGCCACCGGTCATTTCTGGCGACGAACGCCGCATGCAGGTGCGTGCCTACAATTTCTGGACTTCGCACCTCGGCGAAGGAAATTATCCTAATATCGAAGATCTGGATCCGGAGTCAGTCGAGGATTTCCGCGATTATTCGGTGCTTCTTGACTTCACTTCGGGAATTGAAAACCCCTCGATCCAGTATCTTGGCGAAGCGCTGCGCAATGAATGCGGCTTGACCGAAGACATCGGTTACCTTGACCAGGTGCCCCCGCGCTCCTTGCTGTCGCGGATAACGGACCATTATCTGCAGATCATTGCGAATCGAGCCCCGATCGGCTTTGAGGCAGAATTCGTGAATGATCGCGGTGTCAGCATCATGTATCGCGGCATTTTGCTGCCCTATTCGTCGGACGACGACACCATCGATTTCATTTATGGCGTGATCAACTGGAAAGAGGGCGCGCCGGCTGAGATTGCCACGCCGTTGCAAGCCGAGGTTGAAGCCGCGCTGGCCGCTGTTCCCGTCCGCAAGGATCATGTTCCAGTCTGGGCCGATGGTCCGATCGCAGATGAAGCCAATGGCGCTGCCGATTTCACAGATGAGCTCGAAGAAGATGAGCTTGTGCTTGATGCGAGCTTCGTCGATGCCGCGCCAACGCAAATCGACATTGATGAGGTTGAACCTAGCGAGGCTTCAAGCCTTGCAGATTGGCTGCAGGTGGCGCGCGATAGTGCGGATATGGCCCGCGATGCCGATGCGCGCAGCCGCGACACGCTCTATCGGGCCATAGGCCGTGCTTATGATTTCTCGCTGATAGCCGATCGCTATCCGGCGGATTTCGCTGAAATGCTGACCGATAACGGGATCACGGTGCAGGAACGCGCACCTATGACGCCTATCGTCAAGCTGATCTTTGGTGCCGGTTATGACAAGACCCGCCTTACCGAATTTGCTGCAGCGCTCGACTATGCGCACCGCAACGCGGTTCCGCTTGGCGGGCTGGCCGATCTGCTGTCAAAGCATAGCGGCGGCCTGAAGGGCGTCGTCCAGGCCGAACGTCGCGCCCGCAAGGTTGAAAAGGGCGAACATGTACAGCCGGTTGTTTTGGATCCGCGTCCGCGGCTTCGCTCGGCCCGCGCCCGCGATCTCGCTGAATTTGCGCATGGCAGCGAGGAATTTGTCGTGCTCGTTGCACGCCGCGATGCTGATGGTCAGGTTGCGATTGTTGGTTCGGTCGATGATGCCGGGTTGACCGACAAGGTTCTCGCCAAAACCATTATCTGATTATTCGGCAGGATCCCGCACAAGTGTGAGCTTGACTTGCGCTGTGCCACTGCGGTGCATCCCGAGCTCCTTGGCTGCCGCATAGGATATGTCGATTATCCGGCCGCGTCCCCAAGGTCCGCGATCGTTGACGCGAACGATGACTTCGCGGCCGTTGCCGAGATGGGTTACCTTGATCCGCGTGCCAAAGGCGGCAGTCCGGTGCGCGGCGGTCATGTCTGAGGGGTTGAACAGCTCTCCGCTGGCAGTGCGACGGCCAGCAAGTTCATTGCCATAATAGCTCGCATGCCCGCTGCCCAAATCGGCATCTGCGGTCGCCTTCGCCGAAAGCGGCATCACCACCATGATCGCGGCGATAAGATATGTCCGTGGCTGCATGATCGATCGATACCCTGTCCACCAAAGGCTGGCAAACGTCTCCTCTATTGTCCACTATTCAGCGTTGCAGCGTTTGGAGACTGCGATATTCGGTTCCAGGATTGGCAATCACGGCGGCCTTCGCTAGGTCGAAACGATGCGTTTTTTCAAACTGTTCACGACATTGGCTCTGTTGGTTTTCGCCCAGCAGGCCATGGCAGAATCTACGCGCCAGCAATGGCTTACTTTGACCGGTGACGTAAAAATCGACGCCAATGATAGTGCGTCGGCGAACCTGATCCTGCGCTCGCGACCGGATTCGTCCGATCTGGGCCAACGGTTCATTCGTGTCGGATATACGCATCGTTTCGATAACGGTATCGGATTGGCGCTGTCCTACGCCCATGTGACGACCAAGGTGGACGATGCGCGTGACCAGTTCCAGCACCGGCTTTCCCAGAGCCTGTCCTTCCCGTTGCTCGCCGATGTCGAGACCCGGCTGCAGTTGGAAGAGGTGTTCGGCGTGACCGGCGCCAACGACGTCGGTCTCCGGTTTCGTCCGCGCCTTCGGTTGCGCCATGCGCTCGATCAATCCGGCGATATCGAACTGCAACTCAGCGAAGAGGCGATCTTCGCGCTCAACGATACCGATTTCGGACAGAATAGCGGCTTCACCGCCAACCGGGCCGGCGCGGCGGTTCATTTCGACATTAGCGAGCATTTCGCCATCATGCCGGGCTATACGTGGCAGTTGGTGAACAGGTCAGGTGCGCCGGTGCGCAATGACCATATATTGGGTCTAACGCTCGAAGCGCATTATTGAACTTGTCAGCCGCACTGGGCGCGGTGCAACAACTTCTGGTCGGCCAGTACCAGTGCCATCATCGCTTCGACGACCGGTGCACCGCGAATACCGACGCACGGATCATGCCGACCCTTGGTGACGATTTCGGTTGCCTCGCCTTCGCGGGTGACGGTGTCCACCGGGGTCAGGATTGAACTTGTCGGCTTGAACCCGACCCGGCAGACGACTGGCTGGCCGGTTGAAATGCCTCCGGCAATGCCGCCGGCATTGTTGGCGAGGAACTGCGGCCGGTTGGTTCCCGGGCGCATCGGATCGGCATTTTCCTCACCGCGCAATCGGGCTGCGTCAAACCCGGCGCCTATTTCGACCGCCTTC
>DASUDM010000106.1:0-3973 GCA_036275575.1 Sphingorhabdus sp.
AACTCGGCGTCCGATATCTCGGGCGCATCATGCGCGTGGTACAATTTGTTATGATGCGCGATCGCCTTCGCCAGACGCATCAGTTCATTGGCAGCCTCGGCTTCGGAGAGGTTTTCAACCTCGCTCACACATCCTCCATCAGCCGCGCAGCCTGGGCGCGCGCCTCATCGGTGATTTCCGCGCCGGAGAGCATGCGCGCGATTTCCTGACGGCGACCTTCCGGATCCAGACGGGTGACGCCCGTGCGGGTAACGGTGCCTTCGCTCGATTTGGCGATGAAATAATGCGCTTGCCCCTTGGCAGCGACCTGTGGGCTGTGCGTTACCGCAAGCAGTTGCTTTCCTGCACCTGCAAGGCGCGCCAGCCGCTCTCCAATCGCTGAAGCGACGGCACCACCAACGCCGCGATCGATTTCGTCGAATATGATCGTTGCTGCCCCGCCTTCTTCCGCAAGGGCAACTTTCAAAGCGAGAATGAAGCGAGACAGCTCCCCGCCAGAGGCAATCTTGGCGAGCGGGGCGAATGGAGCGCCCGGATTTGTTGAAATCAGGAACTCGACACGGTCCATGCCGGTCGCCGTCCAGCGATCTTCGGGCAATTCTTCCACCGCCGTCTGGAATTTTGCGGCGTCAAGCTTGAGCGGCGCCAGTTCGCCAGCAACAGCCGCATCAAGGCGCTTTGCCGCTTCCTTGCGTTGCGTTGACAGCGCTGAAGCTGCCTTTCGATAGGCCTCTCCATGCCTGGCAACATCGGCTTCCAGCTTCGCGAGCCCCTCCCCGCCTGCCTCGATGGCATCAAGCTTTGCCGCCAATTCTTCGGCCAGCTGGGCCAGTTCTTCTGGGCGCACATTGTGCTTGCGCGCCAATCCGCGCAGATCGAAAAGGCGAACTTCGATGGCATCGAGGCGCTCGGGATCGAAGCTCAACGCCTGTGTCGCTGCAATCAGCTTGTCTTCCGCCTCGCTGGCTTCGATTACCGCGCGGTCCAATGCTGTCAGTGCTTCGGCGAGGAGCGGATGCTCGGTTGCCACGCGGTCAAGCTTACGCGCGGCGCTACGCAGCTTCGCCAACCCGCTGTCCGAACCTTCAAACGCCTCAAGAACCGCGCGCAAATCTTCGGCGATGCGTTCGCCTTTCTGCATATCTGCGCGTTCGCCTGCTAGCGATTCTTCCTCACCCTCCTGCGGCGCAAATCGCCGCAATTCAGTGACCACGTGCTCCAGCCATTCCCGATCACGAGCCGCATTTTCGAGCGCTTCACGGGCGCTTTCCAGTTTTGCCTTGGCATCCTGCCACGCAGCAAAAAGCCCAGACACAGACGCAGTGTCACAGCGGCCAAAAGCATCGAGCAGCGCCCTGTGGCCGCGCGGGTTCAGAAGGCCACGGTCATCATGCTGGCCGTGGATCTCAACCAGATGCAAGCCCACATCACGCAGCAACGCAGCCGAACAGGGCTGGTCGTTGATAAACGCCTTGCTGCCGCCATCGGCACGCAGCGATCGGCGCACCATCAAAGGTTCGCCGGGTTCAACGTCAATTTCATTTTCGCGCAGTAACCCGGCCAGCGGGGATGTCGCGGGAGGTGCCTCAAAACTTGCGGTTACCTGCGCCTTGTCTGCACCCGAGCGGACCAGCCCGCTATCGGCACGGGCGCCAAGCGCCAAACCCAAGGCATCGAGCAAAATCGATTTGCCCGCACCCGTTTCACCGGTGAGAACACCAAGGCCTGCGTCGAACTCGAGATCAAGCGCCTCGATCAGCACCACGTCGCGGATCGAAAGGCCCGTCAACATAGCGGCAATATCACGCTCCCGGAGCGTGCTTCTGCATCAGTTCGTAAGCGCGCTGATACCATTTGCTGCCCGGATAGTTTGCACCCAGAACCGCCGCAGAGCGCTTGGCTTCTTCGGGGATACCCATCGCCAGATAGCTTTCGGTCATCCGGTACAACGCCTCGGGCGCATGGGTGGTGGTTTCATATTTCTGAACCACTTCCTTGAAGCGCAACGAAGCCGCCAGCCAAAGTGCACGGCGCTGGTAAAAGCGTCCGATTTCCATTTCCTTGCCCGCGAGGTGATCACGCACAAGGTCAATCTTAAGGCCGGCATCGGCGGCATAGCGGGTATTGGGGTAGCGGCGCTGTACTTCACCCAAAGCCGCAAGTGCCTGCTCGGTAATCTTTTGGTCACGGGTTACGTCGCTGATCTGCTCATAATAGCAAAGCGCGATCAGATAATAGGCATAAGGCGCATCCTTGTTGCCCGGATGGATCGACAGGAAACGACGCGCAGACGAAATTGATTCGTTGTATTTCTGCGCCATGTAATAGCTGAACGCGCTCATCAACTGCGCGCGACGGGCCCAGGGCGAATAGGGATGCTGGCGCTCAACTTCATCGAACAGAGCGGCGGCCAGCTGGTATTGCCCGCGATCAAGCCTGTCTTTCGCCGCCAGATACAGCGTGTTCACATCACGCGCGACATAACGGGTATCCGTTCCGCCTCCGCCCCCGCCGAGCCCCAGCGAAGAACATCCTGAGAGCAACATGGCCGACAAACCGAGAGCGAGCGGAGCGATAAGCTTTTTCTGCATGGGCATCCCTTAATGGCACTTGGCCTCATCGCCAAGGCTTTTGCGCGTTCTTTATGCACCGGGCTGTATCGCCGATGAACCACCCAGGCAAACCCGCTGCGTGAACACGAAAAAGGGCTGCCGAAGCAGCCCTTTCCCTGAACTTGGTTTCACAAGGATCAATCCTTGAGGAAATCCGGAACATGGTTCGGATCGCCGCCTTCGCCGCCTTCCGAACGTTCGCGGCGCGGGCCACGATCGCGGCCGCCACGGCCACCATCACGACCACCACGGTCACGGCGCGGACCACGGTCTCCACGGTCACCGCGATCCGAACGCTCACCCCTTGGTTCACGCGGCGGACGGGTGTCTTCCAGTTCTTCACCGGTTTCCTGGTCAACCAGGCGCATCGACAAGCGAACCTTGCCGCGCGGATCGATTTCGAGAACCTTGACCTTAACGTCCATGCCTTCAGAAACGACATCGGTCGGCTTTTCAACGCGCTCATTCTTCATTTCGGAAACGTGGACGAGCCCGTCCTTACCACCCATGAAGTTCACGAACGCACCGAAATCGACGATATTGACGACCTTGCCGTCATAAATCTTTCCGACTTCTGCTTCTTCGACGATGCCGGCAATCCACTTGCGTGCGGCTTCGATCTGCGAAAGATCGCTCGACGAGATCTTGATCACGCCTTCATCGTCAATGTCGACCTTGGCACCTGTGGTGGCGACGATCTCGCGGATCACCTTGCCGCCGGTACCGATAACGTCGCGGATCTTCGCCTTGTCGATCTGCATGGTTTCGATACGCGGAGCGTGCGCCGAAAGCTCGCTGCGGGTTGCACCAAGAGCCTTGTTCATTTCGCCAAGGATGTGCGCACGGCCTTCCTTCGCCTGGTTGAGCGCAGCTTCAAAGATTTCGCGGGTGATGCCGGCAATCTTGATGTCCATCTGCATCGTGGTGATGCCGACTTCGGTGCCGCCAACCTTGAAATCCATGTCGCCGAGATGATCTTCGTCGCCAAGGATATCCGAAAGGATCGAATATTCCTTGCCTTCAAGGATCAGGCCCATCGCGATACCCGAAACCGGGCGCTTGATGGGAACGCCAGCGTCCATCATGGCAAGCGAACCGCCGCAAACCGACGCCATTGACGACGAACCGTTCGATTCGGTGATGTCGCTGGTCAGGCGGATGGTGTAAGGGAAATCTTCCTTGCTCGGCAGCACTGGGTGCAGCGCACGCCATGCCAGCTTGCCATGACCGACTTCACGACGGCCCGGCGCGCCAAAGCGGCCCACTTCACCGACCGAATAAGGCGGGAAGTTGTAGTGCAGCATGAAGCTTTCATAATGCAGGCCGTTCAGGCCATCGATCATCTGCTCCGCGTCCTTGGT
>DASUDM010000107.1:0-12407 GCA_036275575.1 Sphingorhabdus sp.
AGCCTGGCAGCAGGACCATGGTTTCCGAATCGACCATTTGCTGTTGAGCCCGGTTGCGGCCGACCGTTTGGCTGCTTGCGGCGTGGACAAGGCCCATCGCGGCCGTGAAAAGGCCAGCGACCATGCGCCGACATGGATCGAGCTCAGCAGTTGAGACATTGAAGGGGAGGGGAGAATAAATGAACAGTCGACAGGTGCTCGAAGAGGCCTTTGACGCATCTGGTTTGCCCGGCGCGGTGGCGCTGATTGCCGACCGCGATGGTGTACGCCTTCTCGAGGCGTTCGGGCATGCAGATGCAACCAATGGGGCTGCGATGGAAACCGATGCGGTGTTCCAGATCGCCTCAATGACGAAGGCGATAGTCTCAGCTGGCGCGATGCAGTTGGTCGAAAGCGGCAAGCTTGATCTCGACGCGCCAATTGGCGACCTGCTGCCCCAACTTGCCAATCCGCAAGTGCTCACCGGCTTTGCCGACAGTGGGGAGCCGCAGCTGCGCCCGGCAGCGCGGCCGATAACGTTGCGCCACTTGCTGACCCATACGTCTGGCCTCGGCTATTTCTTTATTCGACCAGAAGTGCTGCGCTATTTTGCCGCAACCGGAATGCCGGCACCTGGGTCGCTTGCCTCGATCCAGATGCCCTTGCTGTTCGATCCTGGCGAAGATTGGGAGTATAGCGTCGCGACCGATTGGGTCGGTCTTGCCGTTGAGGCAGCGTCGGGTCAGCGCCTGGGCGATTATCTGCAAACCAATATGTTTGCCCCATTGGGAATGACAGCAACAGCATTCCGAGACGCATTGCCTGCTGATGCTGCCAAGGTGCACGCGCGCGCGCCGGATGGCGGATTTGCGATCCAGCCTATGTTCCTTGGTGGCGGTGAATTTGATGCCGGCGGCGGCGGCCTTTCTACGACGGCGCATGATTATGCCCGTTTCACCCGCATGATCCTGCGTGGCGGCGAACTCGATGGCCAGCGCATCCTGTCGGAAGCCAGCGTTGCTGAAATGGCGCGCAACCAGATTGGCACATTGCGAGCTGGCTACATGGGAACGGCAATGCCCGATCTCGCACAGCCATTTGATACCTTCCCCGACCAGCATACCGGCTGGGGCCTCGGTTTCCTGATCAATCCCGAACAGGGCCCTAATGGCCGGGCGCCCGGCAGCCTTGCCTGGGCTGGCATTTTCAACAGCTATTACTGGATCGACCCGGCCAATGGCATCACCGGGGTTATGATGAGCCAATTGGCTCCCTTTGGTGATGCTGGTGCACTGGGCTTCTACGGCGCCATGGAGCGCGTCGCCTATGGGATTGGCGCTTGACTTCGGGTAGTTAATCACGCGATTAAATCGGCTGGTCTGGAGGAGAGACCAGCCGATGAATGCACCTATTCGCAAACCCTTGCCGCCATTTGATTATACGCAACCTGCCGGCGCGCCCGCGTTTCTGGCTCCGGACTCCGTCGCATGGCGTGTGTACAAAAACCAGATAGCCTTGGGCATTGGTGGCGTTGCGGCGGTGCTATTGGAATTTGCCGATCCGCGGATCCGTTCGGGCGTTTGGGATCATTCTATTTACAAGGTCGATCCCATAGGGCGGTCGCAACGCACTGGCTACGCCGCGATGATCGGCGTTTATGGGCCGCGGTCCGCTGCCCGCCGCGTGATTGAAGGCGTCAACCGCATGCACGCCAAGGTTGAGGGCGAAACCCCCGGGGGCATCGCCTATTCGGCCAAGGATCCCGAACTGCTTGATTGGGTGAGTGCGACTGCAGCCTATGGCTTTCTGACCGCCTATGATCGTTTCGTAGCTCCGCTTTCCATCGAAGATCAGGAGCGCTTCTATCGCGAGGGAACTGCAGTTGCCGAACTATACGGTGTGCAGAATAAGGTAAGCAGTCGCGCCGACTTCGTTGCAATGATGGAGAAGCTGGCGCCGCGTTTCGAACCGCATCCGATCAATAAAGAATTTCTCGACATCATCCAGTCGGGCAAGGCAGCACCTAATATCCCCCGCTTCTTGCACCGGGCGCTGGCACGCGCCGCTGTATCAATCCTGCCACCATTGGTCCGCACCAAGCTGGAACTGGGCCGTGAGTATAACCTAAGCTTGGCAGATCGTATCGCGATAAAGCTGGTTGCACGCGCCGCAGAACGCAAACATGATCCCGAGTCACCGCCTGCACAGGCTTCCATCCGATTGGGTCTTCCAAGCAATTTCCTCTATTTGCGGCGCACAGAGCAGCAGAGGTTGTTGAAGTCAGTGAATACCTTGAAAGCCTAAATTTTCGGGCAGATTGCGATGAGTTTCGAGCGCTGATCGATCATCAATTTATGTTTCTGCAAAACGCGGGCACCCACAAGAAGTTCCGGGAAGCGATCCGATACACGAACATTTGCGTTGGCGATTTCCCCCCCGCCAAATCGGAATGGCCCAGCTACTTTCGCAACTTGCGTTTCAAGGCTGGTATTGGTGAGCGTTGCGTTTTCGGCTGCTGTCAACGGTGCGTCTGAAACCTGATCGAAAAGCGATCTCGGCATGACAAACTCGACATTGGCTCCAGTGTCCAGTTGACCTTCCGTTGTGTGGGATCCGATTTGCACCTGAACCCGGAAAGGACGTTCATAGGCCAAGGTGTTCGGCGTATCGCTTGTCAGTGTGACGGCGCGAGTAAACGACAATCGCTGCGCTGGATAGTCTATGACAAGTGTTCCATCAGCGAAAAAGTCGCGACCGATAATCCCCGCAATAGCGGCCTCGTCGGAAAGTCTGCTGCTATAATCGCGCGTTATGACCTCCATATCAACTTGTCGATATCCGCCGATTTCCAGCGATTCAAAACGGGTCATATCGACCGCAGCCACATTTACGCCATCGCTGCTTTGGCCGCGATTGGTGATGGGTAATGCAAGTGTTTTGACGAGACTGGAATCGCCCCTGCCAAGCCCGCTTGCGCCTGTATCAACTGCGAAGGGGAAGGGGCCTTGCCCGTTGATGTGTACATCAACATAGATGCGGCCATCGATTACACGGAACGGAATTTGGAACAGCGCTTCTGCTGCGTTGATCTCGGCGGCGCATGCATCCTTAGTCGGAACCGATGGCTCAATATGGTTTCCCTTCGCTGCCGAAGACAGAATTAGCGCAACAAAAATGGACATTCGGCAATACTCCGTATTAATGTATTAATACGGCTATACGCTGTCGGGATTATGTCAATCTATTGTTTTGCTTTAGCGCGAACCCGCCAGATGATGTTGCCAACATCGTCGCTGACCAGCAACGCCCCGCTCTTGTCGATCGCCAGCATGGTCGGGCGACCTTGCGCCTTTTCTTCCTTATCGAGGAAACCTGTCAGCACGTTCAACGGTTTGCCGGTTGGCATGCCATTTTTGAACGGCACGAAGATTACGTCATAGCCTGATTTGGGTACGCGGTTCCATGAACCATGGCGGGCTATGAATGCACCACTGGTGAAGGGGGCGCCCAGTTTGGCACGGTCGGCAAAAACAAGACCGAGTGGGGCGGTGTGTGCGCCTAGCGCATAGTCGGGGCGACGCTCATATTCACGCTTTTCAGGCCGTCCGGGCTTCACGCGATGGTCGGTGTAGCCACCCCAATAATGATGCGGCCAGCCATAATCTGCGCCAAATTCGACGAGCGCCAGATAATCCGGAACGGTATCCGATCCCAGCATGTCGCGTTCATTCACCACCGTCCAGAGCTGGCCCTGGCTGTCCCAATCAAGCCCCACCGGGTTGCGCAAGCCCGAACTGTAAGGGCCGCTCTTGCCTGTGGCGAGATCGAGTTCGATAACCTGCGCGCGCCCGCGCTCGCTCTCAAGGCCGTTTTCGGCGATGTTGCTGTTCGATCCTACGGCTATGTAGAGTTTCTTGCCATCAGGGCTGGCCGCAAGATTGCGTGTCCAATGGTTGTTGGGTGCCTGCCCGTTGAGCGCGAGGATTTTCTTGCCCTTAGCGCTGATTTTCGTGTCGCCTTCCTTGTAGGGGAAAGCCAGCACCGCATCGGTATTGGCAACGTATAAAGTGTCGCCGATCAATGCCATGCCAAAGGGTGAATTCAGCCCTTCGATGAACTTGCTTTTCAGCTCCGGCTTGCCATCGCCATCACCATCGCGAAGCAAGGTGATGCGGTTCGCCGAGGGCGCGGCTGCACCGGCTTTCTCAAAGAGTTTTGCGGCGACCCAGCCTTCGATGCCTTTCATGCGGTTGGCCGGCGCATTTGTCTCGGCCACCAATATGTCACCATTGGGCAAAACATACATGTTACGCGGATGTTCAAGCCCTTCAGCAAAGCGCTCGACAACCAGGTCGCTCGCCGGGACCGGCGCTTCTCCTGCTTTCCAGGGATCGGCCTCCGCAACCGATACCGTCGGGAACATCTGCTCGCGCGCTTCGGTTATTTCGGGCTTCGGGCCGGTGACTTTGTCGAGCGGCAATTGCGCGACATCCGGGCGGGTAATGTACCAGAGGCCGATACCGACCAACACCAGGACAAAAGCCAGAAATCCAAAGATGTGCTTGCGCATCTTACCGTCCTTCTCCGCCACGCTTGCTGTCGAACAACCAGACCAGGATCGCGATTAGCCCGCCTGCGCCAAATCCCGAAATCATTCCCAATGAGGGCTCGTTCAGCGCGACACCTGCAATCGAACCGACCAGCAGCCCGATAAAAAGAAAAATGCCTCCACCAAGGCGCGGGCGGCTTGGGGCCTGCTTTTGATCCTGTTCATTCATGCCGGCGTCTTTGCCACCGAATGGGGGCGTGGGGCAAGCGGCATCGACATACTTGCAATGGCTAATCGCTTGGTAACCAAATGGCGGAAGGCTTCGTCCACGGATTGCCGCTAAATGGGTTGTACGCAGGCGGGCCACACCCCGGTCGGCCTGCCACCTGAAAAGCAAATGAGGTCGCACTCTTCCATGTATCTTCCGCTTTATGTCGACGCCCGTGATGTCAACGAGGCGCAATCCCTGATTGCCCGCTTTGGTTTTGAAGCCGGGCTGGAGGCGGCGGAACGTGCAGAGAAAAGCCGAAATGTCGGTAACCATCTGCATTATTGCCGTTGGCGGCAGATCGAGCGGCTGGTGATTTTGCTGAACCTAGAAACAACGCTCGGTACGATTCACTGACATTTTCGCCCAACAGGGTGCTTCCATTTCTGGATTAGAGTGCCTAACAGGGCGGCCATGTGGCAGCTCCTGCAATTTCCCTTATGCCCTTTCTCCCGAAAAGTTCGCCTGCAAATGGGCGAAAAGGGCATTGCCTATAGCCTGGTTCGCGAGAACCCGTGGGAGCATCGCGACGAATTTTTGTACATGAACCCGGCTGCCCGCACTCCAGTTCTTGTAGATCCTGCACGCAACCTGACGTTGTGCGATTCCGTCGCGATCGGTGAGTATATCGAGGAAGTCAGCGACACCGCGCCAATGATCAGTGGATCGGCGGCCTATCGCGCCGAAATCCGCCGCCTGACGGCTTGGTTTGACCAACAGTTTTACGGCGATGTTACCGCACCCTTGCTTCACGAGCGGATGAAGAAGCGGCTTGTCCATCGCCAACCGCCGGATAGCACTGTGCTGCGCGAGGCGATGCGTCTGGCTAACGGGCATCTCGATTATATCGACTATCTGATCGATCACCGTGCATGGATGGCCGGCCCAACGATGAGCATGGCCGATCTTGCTGCGGCTGCGCAGATTTCAGTGGCCGACTATCTTGGCGGCATCGACTGGAGCGGGCACGAACAAACCAAGAGCTGGTATTCGATGTTCAAGAGCCGACCCAGTTTCCGGCCGCTCCTGTCCGAACGTATGGAAGCAATCACGCCGCCACCTTATTACGAACAGGTCGATTTTTAAGCTGGGTTACCGTCACCTAGTGCGCCTCTATTCAGAAGCGGGATTAGCAGCAGAGCTAGCAGAAATGTGTTCGACATAATATTGAGCGCGAAACCGGTTGCCTATGAAATATAGCGTCGATCACATGCCATATCAGCGTAGCCATCAACACGGCGCACCGGAAAGGCACAGCGCTATCGCGGGTGAGGCCAAATATTGCGTTGAACACAGTCTCGATTATGCGCGAGGTATCGCTTTCCTCTTTCGGTACCAGAAGATCAAACCCGCTATGCCAGCGAGTAATGTTGATTGAGGACCCAAAATTGGCATCAAAAGAATCGATGCGACCAATAGCCAGAAGACCCAACCGGTTTTGCCATTTTTCTTCGAGTCTTCGCGGCCTCGAGCCATGTATATGAAGCCCGCAACCCCTAACGCCACTGCGATGGGCAAGTATAACGCGGTAAAAATAATCAACCAGAAGGCGACGCCCATTTCATATAGCGTCTGGCCATAATCTTTGCCCGCGATGATGCATATGTGAGCCGTACCTTCGTCAAGCTTGCAACCCGCAGCTTGCGCGATGACTGACGCAGCAATGGTAATCAGGACCGGTGCGATGGCGAGCAACAATGCCAGTCCGGCACTGGTGAACAGCGAAGTCGATAGCTTCACCCAAACGCTCCTTTATCATGATCGCTGCAATCTAAAGGAAAAACGTTACTGTGCCATAATATGATTGAACCGGTGCAAAATCGTCGCGTCAGGGTTCGTGTTTGCTGGCCTTGATAGGTTTCACCATCCCAGGGGCGATAAAGCCCATGCCTTCCGGGATCATGGCGGCCTGTTTCAGCTTCGATTCCATCGAACGATATTCTTCTTCCATCTCTGGGCTGACCGTTGCCCTGCTGGCATTCAGCGCCTGGCTGAAATGGCTCATTCGCACCTCGTTGGCATCTTTGCCACCTTCGCGCAGCGCAAACAGGCCCGCCCGGCGAACAAGGTCTTCGAGATCAGCACCGGTATAGCGTTCGGTGCGCTCTGCAATCTCGTCGAGGTCGACATCCTTGCCCAGCGGCATCTTCGCCGTGTGAATGCTCAATATGCGGCGTCGACCGCCTTTATCGGGAACGGTGACATAAACCAGTTCGTCGAAGCGTCCTGGACGAAGTAGAGCGGGATCCATCAAGGTCGGCCGGTTGGTCGCACCGATCACGACCACCGATTGCAGTTCCTCTAGCCCGTCCATCTCGGCGAGCAATGTGTTGACCACGCGCTCGGTCGCTTGCGGTTCGCTGGCGCCGCGTCCGCGGGCCGGGGCCAGGCTGTCAATCTCGTCGATGAAGATCACGGTCGGCGCGACTTGCCGCGCGCGCGCAAAAAGGCGCGCAATCTGCTGCTCGCTCTCGCCATACCATTTGCTCAACAGGTCAGACGATTTGGTCGAAATGAAATTGGCCTCGCTTTCACGCGCCACGGCTTTGGCGAGCAGAGTCTTGCCTGTCCCAGGCGGCCCATAAAGCAGGAAGCCTTTCGCGGGACGGATACCCAGCCGACGGAACGCGTCGGGGTTTTTGAGTGGAAGCTCAATCCCCTCCTTCAGTTTCGCTTGCGCCTCGTCGATCCCGCCAACATCTTCCCAACGGACATTGGGCGATTGCACCATTACCTCGCGCATCGCCGAGGGCTGGACACGCTTCAATGCCTCCAAAAAGTCGTCGCGGGTGACTTTCAAATTCTCGAGAACTTCGGACGGGATGGTGCCGGTCGACAGATCAAGCTTGGGCATGATACGGCGAACCGACTCAATCGCGGCTTCGCGGCTGAGCGCGTTCAGATCGGCCCCGACAAAACCGTAGGTTGTCCGTGCCAGCTCGCGCAACGAGACCTTGGCATCCAGCGGCATCCCGCGGGTATGGATGGCAAGGATTTCGCGGCGGCCGCTCTCGTCGGGAACGCCAACGATGATTTCACGGTCAAAACGGCCGGGCCGCCGGAGGGCTTCATCGATCGCTTCAGGCCGGTTGGTGGCCGCAATCACAACCAGATTGGTCCGGGGTTCGAGCCCGTCCATCAATGTCAGCAATTGCGCAACCAAGCGCTTTTCAGCCTCACCATGCACCTTGTCGCGCGATGGTGCGATCGAATCGATTTCGTCGATGAACAGGATTGATGGCGCCGCCTTGGTTGCCGCCGCGAAAATCTCGCGCAGCTTCTTTTCGGATTCGCCATAGGCTGATCCCATGATTTCGGGGCCGTTAATTACGAAGAATTCTGCTTCGCTTTCATTGGCGACGGCGCGCGCCAGCCGGGTTTTGCCTGTTCCTGGCGGGCCGTGGAGCAGAACGCCGCGCGGAGGATCGACGCCCAGCCGGGTAAACAGTTCGGGGTAGCGCAACGGCAACTCCACCATTTCGCGCAATTGGCGAATAGTATCACCCATCCCGCCGATATCGTCATAGGTCACATCCGCCCGGCGGACATCACCATCGTCGCTATACTCGGCGCGCAACTCCACCTCGGTTTCCTGGTCGATATGGATCACGCCTTTGGGTGTCGTCGAGACAACGGTTAGCCGGATTTCTGTCAGGGCAAAGGCAGGCGCGGCCAGCATTTGCGCCAGTTGCGGCGGAAGGTTTTCAGGTGCAACGCGCTGTTGCCCATGGGTGGCGACCACATCGCCAGCGACCATGGCGCGCCCGATGAAGTTGCGTTTCAACGCGTCGCCTGGCCCTTCGAGCCGGATTTCCGGTTGGGCCGGGGCAAAGACCACGCGTTTGGCGGGCAGCGATGCCACCTTTTTTACTTCTACTTGGTCACCCGCACCCGCGCCTGCATTGGCGCGCTGCAGACCATCCAGGCGGATAACTTCCAGCCCTTCATCTTCGGGATAGGGATCGACGGCGCGCGCAGCGGTTGTCCGCTTTCCGATGATTTCGATGACGTCGCCCTGCTGAAGGGCATGTTCTGCCATGAATTCCCGCGAAAGGCGCGCAAGCCCGCGACCGGAATCTTCTGGCCGGGCATTGGCAACCTGGAGCTTGTTGGTTTTTTCTTTTGCCATAGTCCGGATACCTTTGGTCCAAGCCCCTGATTTTCAAGATAGGGGCCGCGAACTGTATGGGCAACGGGCAAAAAAAGAGGCCGGGGGATACCCGGCCTTGGAAAGTCTTACTTTAGGAGAGGATGCCTGTTAGGCATGACCTATATGGGCGCCGACCATTTTTTGTGCAAGTGCGAAGAAAACAATTCGGGTTGCAATTTTTGCAATCTGAATTAGCTTTCAATTCAAGAAAAACAGGCAAGATTCGGCGGAGAGTTGGAATTCCCCGCTTTTTTGCGCCGCACAAATAAGTGAGACCTCCCCAAATGCGTCGTTTGCCGCCATTGCGTTCATTGGAAGCCTTTGTCCGGATCGCGAAGCTCGGTTCGGCAAAGGCTGCTGCATCCGAACTCGCGCTCTCTCCACCAGCGCTAAGCAGGCGAATCAAGGCGCTCGAGGATTTCATGGGAAAGCCCTTGTTCGAGCGCAAGGCGCAGGCGATGATCCTGAATGCGGATGGTATTGCCTTGCTGAAGGCGATCGAACCAGCATTGGAGGCCATGGCCGAAGCGGTCGAGGAATTGTCAGGCCAGGGCGGCGAATACCGCCTGCGTCTCGGCGTGTTGCCGCTTTTCGGTTCGCAACGCCTGATTCCAAAGCTGCCCGAGTTGCGCAAGCTGTTCCCAAAGCTCCACATAGACGTCGACACATCGGCACATGCTGAAAATCTGCTGGGCGATGTGGTCGATGCCGCAATCATCATTGCTGATCAGGTCGATCCGCGGCTCTATGCCGTGCGTCTCGACCGCAATAATGTCTATGCAATCGCATCGGATGCGATGGCAAAAGAGAATAAGCTGCAGCGACCGGCGGATCTCAAGGACCAGACCGTCCTCGTTCACAGCGACATGCCGCTAATATTTGATGCCTGGCGTGAAGCGGTCGGGGAGCCACGCCTGAAACCTGCGGCAATCGACCACATAGATAGTGGCCCACTGATGCTAGAAGCAGCCGCCAATGGACTAGGTGTTGCCATTATGCACGGCAGCCATTTTTCAGACGCGAAGGATCCGCGACTCGTGCGCCTGTTCGATGTCGAGGTCGAGAGTCCGTACAGTTATTGGTTCGTCTGCCGGCCGCGTGCATTGAAGCAGCGCGCGGTGCGCATATTCCATGATTGGCTGCTGAAATCCGGGGTTTAAGAAATCGCCCGATAAAAGGCCGAGAAACGGGGTGGTGTGTTACCCCGTCCTCGGCAGGATGTTGGCATAGGGAGATCCATGCCAACCGGGTCGCAAAGACCGATTGGCATCGAAAATCGATTCGGGCGCGTGACGCCCGTCACGCCTAGGCGATTATTTAGTCGGAAATGATGGTGTGTTCACGAATGCGTGCGCACTGGTACAAAATAAATGGGCGCTGGTATCGCTACCAGCGCCCACTGCGCCTGATTTTGGAAGTCCTTGGCCTCAAAGGCCATTCTTTCCGCTTTCTGGCGTCCGGCTCGCTGGCGGCCCCGAAGGGTCGCCAGTTTGCCTGACTGCTTTCGGTATCCTGCCCGGCGTTGGCTTTTGGCGGTGAGGCCTCGGCCCGCACATGACATTCGTTGTCCGGCAGCAACCTCTGCTTTCCTGCTTCTTCCACTTTCGCTTCTGAAACGCTCTGGCGAGGTATCTGGCAGTCCTGTCGTTCCGCTCTGCTTTCCGTTTCCGTTCCGCTTTGCTTTCCGGCTTTCCTGCCTGACAAGTTCAAGGTCTCATCGAAGACCGAGTCGGGCAACGCAATAATTGCGACTTATCCACAGGTGGCAGGGTTTGCGGTGGACAAAATGGAGAACAATCATCGTTGTTTCCAAATGCTGCAACAAACGGATTCGATTGGGTAACATTCGCACAAACGAATACGGCCTCCACGCTGTGCATGAAGGCCGTTCGTATTAACGGGCGGGCGGGGGAGAGGAGGAGGAGAGTGCCCGGCCCATCAATGTCTCGAAAGTTTCGCTTTCGTTGAGAGCCATTTGGCGATTGGCGGTTCATTGTGCAATTGCGAAAAGAAAAAGGCCAGTTGCACGAAATGCAACTGGCCGAAAATTCGTGCTTATCGGATCAGGAATTCAGGCGGCCATGGCCTGCCAGGTCGCCATAACCAACGCAAAACCGCGGGCATCTCCGGTTGTAGTCCCCTCCATACGGTTCATCACGTAAGAGAAGCTCGACTGTGTATCCATGTCAATTATTGCAACTGAGCCACCATAACCGCCCCAATAGCAGCTATTCGGATTGGGTAATGGCACCATGCCCCCTGGCAGGCCAAAGCCCATACCGAACCGGACAGGAATGCCGAGAACAAGATCGGTTCCTTCGACCTGACATTCGAGCGCGCGGCGGCAACCCGCCTCGGAAAGGAAGCGTTTGCCCTTGGCCATGCCGCCATTGGCAAGGATCGCGTGGATCTCGGCAACCGATCGTGCGTTACCTGTTCCACCAGCCGCCGGGATTTCAGCTCCCCGCCAAGCCCGTTTGGCGGTTTCGCCGACATCAATGCCGGGATTGGTTGCCATGTTCTTTTGCAAATCGGATGCGGCCTGTGCGGCAACCGCCACTGGCGGGGGTTGCAGCGTGGCCACGCGGGCGTCCTCTGATTCGGGAAGGCCGATATGGAAATCAGCGCCCAACGGCTCAGCAATTTCCTCGCGGAAAACGGTGCCGATTGTCTTGCCGGTTGCACGGCGTACAACTTCGCCGATCAGATAGCCTTGCGTTAGCGCGTGGTAGCCCGGGGCTGTCCCCGGCTCCCAGAAAGGCGCCTGCCGGGCCAGCAGGTTGGTGCACTTCGACCAATCATAAAGGTCTTCGCGTTGCAGCTGTTCCTTCCAGCCGGACAATCCGGCCGAATGGCTCAGAATCTGGGCAATCGTGACATCGTCCTTGCCTTCGGCGGCAAATTCCGGCCAGAATTTTGCTACCCGGTCGTGGAGGTCGAAAACACCACGGTCGGCAAGCAGCAGCGCAGTGAGCGCGGCCATCGTCTTGGTCGTCGAATAGACGTTGACGATGGTATCGCGTTTCCAACTGCTCGTTTTCTCGGGATCGGCATGGCCGCCCCATATGTCGACGACGGTCTCTCCACCCTGCGTCACGCAAAAAGAGGCACCAATATCGGCACCACTTGCAAGGCTGGCCTCCATGACGGACTTTACGCCCGCATATTTGCCCTCGGCGAGGCCCGATACACTCACGCGTCGATGCTCGGGGAACCGATATTGGCGTGAGCCACGCCGCCATCGACGGTGATGGTATCGCCAACGACATAGTTGCCTGCATCCGAGGCGAGGTAGATGGCAGCCGCTGCCATGTCTTCGGCAACGCCGATGCGTTTGTTCGGAATGTTGCTGGCGACGGCGTCGGCATGGTCGCGTGCAGCGCGGTTCATGTCGGATGCAAAGGCACCCGGCGCAATCGCAGTGACGTTGATCTGATCCTGCACCAACCGCGCGGCCATGC
>DASUDM010000108.1:0-4195 GCA_036275575.1 Sphingorhabdus sp.
TGTCCGAAGTGGAAAAGGAACGTATCGGTGCGATGCCAAAAACGATTGCCGCGACGCTGCGTGAAATCTGGGATGCGATGCGCGACATGCCCAATGCGATGCGCGCGATGGCGGTGATGAGCCTGTTCCAATGGTATGCGATGTCAGGCTATTGGGGCTATGTCACCAACTCGATCTCGCGTTCGGTTTACGGCACCGCCGACGCCAGCACTGCAGCCTATCGTGAAGCGGTACTCACCAACGGACAGGTCGGCGCATTCTTCAACCTCATCGCTTTTGTCTCCGCACTCGCCATGGCCCCGATCGCGCGCAAGGTTGGCGCCGGCCGGCTGCACGCGGTGTGCCTGACACTGGCGGGAATAGCCATGCTCGCCATGCCGCATATTGGCGACAAGTCACTGCTATTTGTCGCGGCTGTCGGCATCGGCCTTGGCTGGGGCAGCATCATGGGCAACCCTTATATCATCCTTGCCGATACCATCCCGCCCGAACGGACCGGGGTCTATATGGGCATCTTTAACATGTTCATCTGCGTCCCCATGCTGATCTTTGCCGGAACGATGACCTTCGCCTATAAACCACTGCTCGGCGGCGATGCGCGCAATGTGCTGATAGTATCAGGCGTGTGCATGCTGCTGGCGGCGATCGCGGTCTACCGCATCAAGGAAGGCCGCGCGCAAACCGCGCACATTTGACCTCGCCTTACATTCAAGTCTGAAATCCCGACAGCATTATTATGTTATATTTGATTTTTCTAAGCAAAGAAACTTCATGAAGCTTTTTATGCAATCGATTGTTGTAATTTCGAATAACGCCCTTTATTGCGGCTGCGAAGGACCGGGAGCGGATAGTTGCAAAATTCTTTGACCAGCGTTTCGACATCGCAATGGCGACCCGAGCACGTCGCCACGATTGCCGATATCAGCGCGCAGACTATTCCACAGGCAGCCAATACCCCTCCTCCGAAACTTTTGGAGGGCCTTTACCTTTGGGACATGTGGCCGCTGCAATTGGCTGATGGGAACACCGCAAGACAGGATGGCTGGACGATCTGGTTCATCCTTTCTTCCCCCGCAATTCCTGATCCGGATTTGCGGCACGGCATCGCACGTATCCGGCTCGTGACGGAAAAAAATGGCGAATGGCGCGATTGTGGCAATGCGCTTCCTGATGGCCTCAATCCCGGCAGTCGCGAATGGGCAGGCTCTGCAGTTTTCGAACCCGCAACCGGCTTGGTGACGCTGTTCTATACAGTGGCCGGCTATCCCGGCGAAAGAGAGCCCAGTTTTGCACAGCGCTTGTTCCAGACAAGCGGCCAATTGAAACTGGATGACGGCGCTGCGAAAATCACCGATTGGTCGGTGCCGCAGGAATCTGTCGCGGCCGATGGCCAACATTACATGATCGTAAACCAGAAAGAGGGCGTTCCCGGTTTCATCAAGGGCTTTCGCGATCCTGCGCATTTCCGGGATCCGACATCCGGACGGGATTACATCCTGTTTACCGGCTCCATCCCCGATGCACAAAGCGCATGGAATGGCTGTATTGGCATCGCCGAAGCGCAATCCACTGGTTTCAACGGTTGGCGATTACTTCCGCCGCTCGTTACCGCAGACGGGCTGAACAACGAACAGGAACGGCCCCATATCCTGGTACGCGGAGGCCTTTACTATTTGTTCTGGTCAACCCAACGGAAAGTGTTTGAACCCAAAGGCCCCAGTGGACCCAATGGCCTCTATGGGATGGTGGCCACCAACCTGTTCGGGCCGTTTGAACCGCTGAACGGCACTGGGCTGGTGGCAGCCAATCCTGACTGCGAACCTTTCCAGCATTATAGCTGGTGGGTGATGGACGACCTGCAAGTGGCAGGCTTTGTCGATCTGGTCGGTGTCGGAACTGATCCGGCAATCGACGATCCTGCGTGGCGACGCGCGCATTTTGGCGGTGTGCCTGCCCCTCGTTTCCGCATCGCGCTTGACGGCAAGCGCGCTTGGGTCGACCAAGGTTGACATGGCCAGCTATGGATTGATCGAAGCCGGGGGAACCAAGTTCGTCCTGGGTATTGCCGATGAAAGCGGCACAATGGCGGCAACACACCGGATTTCCACTACTACACCTGGCGCTACAATCAGCGAAGCGATCAACTGGTTCGGTGCCAATGCCGAGAGCTTTGCGGCAATAGGCATCGGCTCTTTCGGTCCGCTTCAACTCGATAAATCGGCCGCTGACTGGGGCCATGTAACGCGCACGCCCAAACCGCATTGGTCCAACACCGATCTGGTTGGCCCATTCGCGCGCGCTTTCGGCTGCCCGATCGCGATTGAAACCGACGTCAATGCCGCCGCGCTGGCCGAGTCAAAATGGGGCGCTGGCGCAGGATGCAGCTCTTTGCTCTATCTCACAATCGGCACAGGTATTGGCGGCGGCTTCGTGAGCCAAGGTAAATTGCTGCACGGCCTCTCGCACCCGGAAATGGGCCATATCCGCATGCCTCGCCATCCGGATGATGTTGAATTTTCCGGATGTTGCCCTTTCCACGGCGATTGCCTCGAGGGCCTGGCAAGTGGACCGGCGATCATCGCGCGCTGGGGCCACTCACTTTCAGAGCTGGGAGCCGGCCATCCCGGCATCCGGATGATCGCCTGGTATATTGCGCAGGCGATGGTAACGTTTCAGGCGGTGATGGAACCGGAACGCATCGTTCTGGGCGGCGGGGTCACTGGAACGCCTGGCCTGATCGAGCTGGTACGGGATATCGCGACAGTCACTGCTGCAGGTTATTTTGCCGGCCATCCCAAAGACGTTATCACAGCACCCGGCTTGGGCGAAAAATCCGGATTGCTCGGTGCGCTGGCCGTCGCGCTCAGCTCGACATCCTGACAACCAGCTGCGGTTCCATCACCACCGACTGCGTATCTTCCCCGGCAATCCTGCGCAGCAGCATATCGACAAGGTGATGTGCGCCCTGCGTCAGATCCTGGCTGACCGTCGAAAGGCGCGGTACCGTTTGCTCGCAAATCGCCAGACCGTCATAGCCAATAACATGGACATCGCCCGGAACAGCCAATCCGAATTCCGAAAGCGCTCGCAGCGCACTCATCGCGATCACATCGGACGCCGCGACGATGCCCTGCGGGCGTTCGCCACCCGAGTTCAGGTAATTTGCAATATCCGGATGCGCCGCTTCAGCCACCAGATGGGCGGGCAGGACCGAAAGATTATCCGATAGCCCCGCCTCAGCCATCGCCAACCGGCACCCCTCGAGACGCTGGCCGATTTCGAGCGCCTTGGGGTCTCCGAAAAAGGCAAGACGGCTGCACCCGCGATCTATAAGATGCTTCGCCGCAATATATCCGCCTTTGCGATTATCCGAGCCGACCGAACAATGGACCTGCCCGTCATAATGGCCGCCCCAGACAACCAAGGGACGATAGCGGTCAGCAACCCTGTCGAGCGTAGCTGACTGGTCTGACTGGCCAATCACGATCAGGCCGTCGACCCTGCCTGAGTCGACAAAGCGTTCCAGCCAGCGTTCGTCGGTGGGGATCACACGCGACAAGAGCAAGTCGTAACCCTTTTCGGTCAACGCATCGGCCAGCAGACCCAGCATCGTAATGAAAAACGGATCCGAAATATGCTGCCCGGTTTCGTGACCCAATGGGATCAGAACGCCAATAGCCCCGGTTCGCTGAATACGCAGATTTCGCGCCAGAATGTTCGGCTTGAAACCATGTTCGTCCGCAATGGCCTGAATGCGTGCGCGCGTTTTCTTGCTGATCAGTTCAGAACCAGCCAACGCACGCGAAACCGTGCCGGTCGACACGCCAGCTAGCTCGGCAATATCCTTGATCGTCCGAACCTTGACCATTTTTCAGCAAATCCCCTGTGCGCCATCCTCATTGCCGGATAAAGTCATAAGATTGCAAGGCGAAATTGCGGTTTTCGCTTTGCGGGAATGCACGAATACAATCGATTGCATTTTTTTATTGCAATCGATTGTTATTGATGTATCCACCGCATGCGATCGTCGGCCAAATAAGGCCTGCGGCGATAGGATAGGATCGATACTGGGAGGTGTTATGCGCAAAGCATATCTAAGGACATTTGCATCTGCAGCGACTCTGGGGCTGGCTTTGGCAAGCCCCGCAATGGCGCAGGATGAAGCAGCAGCTTCGGAAGAAGAAGCTGGCATGCT
>DASUDM010000109.1:0-3507 GCA_036275575.1 Sphingorhabdus sp.
CGGTGGGCGGTGCGCAGGCGCTTGTCGGCAACCTGCAGTTCGATCCGGAAATGGTCGACAGCTACGAACTGGGTGCAAAATATGCGACCGGTCCGTTCAGCCTTAGCCTTTCGGCATTCCGTTCGGATTTCAGCAGCTTCCAGCTGAACACTTTCAACGGTACCGTTTTCCTCGTCCAGAACATCAATGGATGTGATGATCTGATCGGTGGGCCCAATGCCGACACCGACCTCAGCAATGCGACTGGTTCCTGCGCTGCCGGAGACGTTTCCTACGGCGTCCGCACCCAAGGTTTCGAGTTGGAAGCTTCGCTTGTTCCCGCTCGCAACTTCCGTGTTGCGGCAGGTCTGACCTATGCCAGCACCAAATATCGTGACGACCTTATCGGCACAAACACCGGTGCGCCGCTGGATCAGGCATTGCGCAAGCTGCCGGGAGACAATCTGTCGAACGCACCTGAATTGGTCACTACCGGTTCGATTACCTGGACACCGGAAATCGGGAACAGTGGTCTTTCTGGCCTCTTCTATCTCGATACCCGTATGACGAGCGACTACAACACGGGCTCTGACCTCTTCCCGCAAAAAGAACAGGATGGCTTTACCGTGTTCAACGCCCGTATCGGTATCCGCGGTCCGGACGATGCATGGTCCGTGGAGCTGTGGGGGCAGAATATCTTCAACGAAGATTATGCCCAGGTGGCGTTCAATACGCCTTTCCAGGCCGGTACGACTTCAGCTCCCTTCGTCGATCCGCAATACCCGGGTGGCCGTCAGCTCTTCTCGCACTTCCTTGCAGAGCCGCGCACTTACGGCATCACCGTTCGCGGCAAGTTCTAAGGCCAAGCGAACAGGTTAAAAGAAAGGCCCGCTTCGGCGGGCCTTTTTTATGGTGTGTCGATCAAGGGGCGATCGTGAAATTCAGGAAATCGGGCATCGGGCCGTTCCAGCCCTCGTCGGTTTCTTTTGTCGCGACAGGCGCCTGTTTTGACTTGGGTTTGGGTTCGTCTTTTCGGGGCTTGCTCTGCCGCTCGGTTTTCTCGCGGACCTTGCGTTCAGGCTTCGCTGCCTTTTCGCTGGGTTCGGATTCGCGCACGGGGCGACCCAGCCGCTCGATCTTGAGACCGATCAGCTTCTCGATATTCTCGATATGCTCGGCGTCCTCGCGGGAGACAAAGGTGAACGCCTTGCCTTTTGCACCCGCACGGCCGGTGCGACCGATACGGTGGACATAATCGTCAGGGTGCCAGGGCGCGTCAAAGTTGAACACATGGCTCACGCCTTTGATGTCGAGGCCGCGTGCAGCCACATCGGATGCGACAAGCAGGTTGATAGTGCCGCTCTTGAATGCGTCCAATTCCTTGAGGCGTGACGCTTGGTCGATATCGCCATGGATTTCACCCGAACGGAAGCCGTGCCGCTTCAAGCTTTTGTTCAGCTCGCGCACCGTGGTCTTGCGGTTGCAGAAGATGATGGCGGTCTGCACATCTTCGCTGCGGATCAGGTCACGCAGGACTTCGCGCTTCTTCATCGGCGCAACTTCGACCAGCTTCTGTTCGATATTGATATTGGCGGTCGCCGGACGCGCCACTTCGATATATTTCGGGTTCGAAAGGAACTTGTCCGAAAGCTTTTTAATCGGTGGCGGCATGGTCGCTGAGAACAAAAGCGTCTGCCGGTTCGACGGCAATTTGGTGCAGATATGCTCGATATCTGGGATGAAGCCCATGTCGAGCATGCGGTCGGCTTCATCGATGACCAATAATTCGCAGCCATTGAGCAGGATGTTGCCACGCTCGAACAAGTCCATCAGACGACCGGGCGTTGCAATCAGAACGTCGACGCCTTTTTCGAGCGCCTTGACTTGATCGCCCATCGAAACTCCGCCGATGAGCAAGGCCATCGAAAGCTTGTGGTTGACACCATATTTTTCGAAATTCTCGGCAACTTGCGCAGCAAGCTCTCGCGTGGGTTCCAGAATGAGGCTGCGCGGCATTCGGGCCCGGGCCCGGCCATGCGCCAATATGTCGATCATTGGCAAAACGAAAGAAGCCGTCTTCCCGGTTCCGGTCTGCGCGATGCCGATAATGTCGCGCATCATCAGGACGGAGGGGATGGCTTGCGCCTGTATCGGCGTCGGCGTGTCGTAACCCGCCGCAGTCACCGCGTTCAAAAGTTCATCGGAAAGGCCGAGATCGGCAAAAGACATAAAGTTCCAATATAAAGGAAGAAAGCGACCGGCCTGCACGTCGGCGGACATCCGGTGCGTGGCGCTTGGCGAAACGGCAGCGAAAAGTCAAGGATTTTGGCGTGTCTTACTCGGGTACCAGCAGACGGAACTTGTCAATTTCGCATTTTGCCCCGGTGCGTGCATGCAGCAAGTCACGATCCACGCACAACTTCCCGTCCTTCGAGCGTTCGACATAGGCGCCTGCATAAAATTCACGGGCAAGGCAGCCATCACCCAAATAGGCGCGGATCAATTGACGTTCGCGTGTTACCAATTCCAGGCTATTCTTCGGGCCGGGGCGCGACGCAACGAGGCGGTCCATAAGTAGGCATTTGCCAATTTTTTCCTCATTATAGATAACCGCATTGCGCTTGTCGCTTCGACCGGGCGGCGCCTGTACAGGCTGGTTGGGGAAGCGAATGATGACACGCTGTTCAATGCGCGCCTGGAAGTCCTTTACGCCTTCCAGCATATCGACAAATGCGTCGACGGACTGCCCTTGCGCCCGGTGTGCAAAACCCAGTGCCACCGCGAGACCGGCAATGATTATCAGAAAAATCCGCAACGCCGGGTCCCGACCAAAATTCGCCTTTTGCTACAAATAGCGGTAACGGTTGAACGGAGCATTAATCCAGCCCTATGGAGCGGTATCGGCCAAGTCAATCGGATCGAGTGCAGGAGCGAAGAATTGCTGGACAGCGGCGTATTAGAGAAACTTGGCAAACTTTTAGGGGAGAAGGGATTCACCCAAGATCCCGACGATCTGAAGCCCTGGATCAGCGATTGGCGTGGCCGTTTTCATGGCCGGGCGGCAGCTCTCTTATCGCCCGCGAATACCCAAGAGGTTTCGGAAATCCTTAAGATTGCAAGTCAGCACCATTTGGCGCTTGTCCCCCAGGGTGGGAACAGCGGTATGGTGGCAGGAGCGACCCCAGACGACACTGGCCAAAGTGTCTTGCTTTCGCTGCGGCGAATGAACCAGATTGAGGGGATTGATGCACGATCGCGCCAGGTGCTGTGTGAAGCCGGTGTGGTGCTGCAAAACCTGCACGAAGCGGTCGCCGAAAAATCACTGCGTTTTCCATTGACCCTCGGTGGCAAGGGTTCGGCCACAATCGGCGGGTTGATTTCTACCAACGCTGGAGGAACACAGGTTTTGCGGCATGGAACGATGCGCAATCTGGTTGCCGGGGTGGAAGCCGTGTTGCCCGACGGATCAATTTACAACGGGCTGGTGCCACTCAAAAAAGACAATCGCGGTTACGATCTGAAGCATTT
>DASUDM010000110.1:0-6000 GCA_036275575.1 Sphingorhabdus sp.
TCACCGCAGGGACGGTTCAAGCCAGCATTGCGACGATCTTCGGCATCCTAGGCAGCGACTTTCGCGGCGGCGTATTCACGATAGTGCTATCGAGCTTGTGGATCCTGTCGGGTGCTTTGTTCAAGGCGAGCCGCGCATAGACCAACGAAAAAGGGCGGCTCCAACCGGAACCGCCCTTTTTGAATTTCGATTGAAGAGTTATTAAGCCGCTTCGTCAAGATCCGCTTCAACCGGGCCCGAGTCCTGGCCTTTGGCCGAAACATCGCGGTCGACCAGTTCGATGATTGCCATCGGAGCCGCGTCAGACGCGCGGTAGCCGGCCTTGATGATGCGGGTGTAGCCGCCATTGCGATCCTTGTAGCGCTCAGCGAGCACATCGAACAGCTTGGCGAGCTGCGCATCGTCCATCAGGCGGCTCTGCGCAAGGCGACGGTTCGAAAGACCACCCTTTTTGGCGAGTGTGATCAGCTTTTCGACATAGGGGCGAAGTTCTTTCGCCTTGGCAACGCCGGTGGTGATCTGTTCGTGCTTGATGAGCGAAGCCGCCATGTTGCGCAGCATCGCAATGCGATGGCTGCCGGTGCGGTTCAGTTTACGTTGGCCTACTTTATGGCGCATATTTCATTCCTTCGTTCGTTATGGACCCGTGTCAGGTAGTCCGTACCAGGCCGTTTCAAGGGTGGCCCATTGCCCTTCTTCCTCCCCGCGAACGGGGAGGAGAATTCAGGTTCAGCCGAGCAGCTCTTGTTCGAGCTTCTTGGCCATTTCTTCGATATTTTCGGGCGGCCAGCCGGGGATGTCCATGCCGAGGCGCAGGCCCATCGACGAGAGAACTTCCTTGATTTCGTTCAATGACTTGCGACCGAAATTCGGCGTGCGCAGCATCTCGGCTTCGCTCTTCTGAACGAGGTCGCCGATATAGATGATGTTGTCGTTCTTGAGGCAGTTGGCCGAACGGACCGAAAGCTCGAGCTCGTCGACCTTCTTGAGGAGGTAACGGTTGAGCTGGTTGGCATCCGATTCCTCGCTGGAAGCCGGAGCGGCAGCAAGGCCGATCATCGGCGACGAAGCAGCCATCGACTCTTCGAAGTGGACGAAGACCTGCAGCTGGTCCTGAAGGATGCGCGCTGCATAAGCGACGGCGTCTTCCGGGGTAACCGTGCCGTCGGTTTCGACGGTGAGGTTCAGCTTATCGAAGTCCAGTTCCTGGCCGATGCGCGCATTGTCGATCTTGTAAGCGACCTGGCGGACCGGCGAGTAAAGCGAGTCGACAGGGATAAGGCCGATCGGCGCGTCTGCCGGGCGGTTAGCAACTGCGGGAACATAACCCTTGCCGGTGTCGGCAGTGATTTCCATGTTCAGCGTCGCACCATCATCGAGGTGGCAAATAACCAGCTCCGGGTTCATCACCTGGATGTCACCGGTAACAGCAATGTCGCCAGCCTTGACGACAGCCGGACCGGTAGCCGAAAGCTGCATGCGCTTCGGGCCTTCGCCTTCCATCTTCAGGGCAACCTGCTTGATGTTGAGGACGATGTCGGTCACGTCTTCACGTACGCCAGCGAGCGACGAGAATTCGTGAAGCACATTTTCGATCTTGATCGAGGTGATCGCTGCACCCTGCAGCGACGAAAGCAGCACGCGACGCAGCGCGTTGCCGAGCGTAAGGCCAAAACCACGCTCGAGAGGTTCGGCGACGAAGGTTGCCTTGCGACGCGCGTCGCCAGCGGGCTTCACTTCGAGGCCCATGGGCTTTTTCAGTTCCTGCCAGTTCTTCATGTTGACGGACATGGATTTCCCCTAGGTTGGGACTGAGCCGGTAATTGGTGCACCGTCCGGTCAGCCCGATTGAATTTTTCCGGAACCGTCCCCGGGCGGGGACCGTCCCTAAAGCGCTATTGGGACAATCCCCATATGGGGACAGTCCCAAGCAAATCAGACGCGGCGACGCTTCGAAGGACGCACGCCATTGTGCGGGATCGGCGTCACGTCGCGGATCGAAGTGATGGTGAAGCCAACGGCTTGCAAGGCGCGCAAAGCGCTCTCGCGGCCCGAACCCGGACCCTTCACTTCGACTTCGAGCGTGCGAACGCCATGTTCCGCAGCCTTCTTGCCGGCGTCTTCTGCGGCCACCTGGGCAGCATAGGGAGTCGACTTGCGGCTGCCCTTGAAGCCCATCATGCCTGCCGACGACCAGCTGATGGCATTGCCCTGAGCGTCGGTGATGGTGATCATCGTGTTGTTGAAGCTGGCGTTGACGTGGGCAACACCTGCCGAGATATTCTTGCGTTCGCGCCGTTTGATGCGCTGTGGTTCGCGTGCCATTTTGCTCTATCCTGTCTGTATCTGGGAAAAGCTGCGGAGACCCGCGCTTACTTCTTCTTGCCGGCGATGGGCTTCGCCTTGCCCTTGCGGGTGCGCGCATTTGTGTGCGTGCGCTGGCCGCGGACAGGAAGACCCTTACGATGACGCAGGCCGCGATAGCATGCGAGGTCCATCAAACGTTTGATGTTCATCGCAGTGTTACGGCGAAGGTCACCTTCGACGGTGTGGTCGGCGTCGATCGTTTCACGGATCTTCAGGACTTCAGCGTCCGAAAGATCCTGCACCCGGCGAGTGTGATCGATTCCCAGTTTGTCGGCAATTTCGACCGCCTTGGTGCGGCCAATGCCATGGATGTAGGTGAGCGCAATGATAACGCGCTTGTTTGTAGGTAGGTTAACCCCGGCAATACGTGCCAATTTCTTGCTCCTTGCTCCACAGGGATCCGTCAGGAACCCTATCTCAACGCGAAAGTGTGGGCCGACAACGCAGAAAAAACCAGCGGGCGCAAAAAAGCGCTGCTGGTTTTACCAGTGTGTCGGATGAACTCCCTTTACGGTGAGTCGGGGCGGGTGTCAAGCCGCCCTCCTCGGCCCTTTTTCCGATCAGCCACTGCCCTTGGTGCGTGTCTTGCCGGCGACCGCATTGTCTTCGATGAACTGGATGATCTTGGTTGCGATATCCTTATTGGTCGCCTTTTCGATCCCTTCAAGACCGGGGGAGCTGTTCACCTCCATGATCACCGGGCCGTGATTGGATCGCAGCATGTCGACACCTGCGACATTGAGGCCAAGCGCTCGCGCCGCACGCACCGCGGTCGAACGCTCTTCGGGGGTTATCTTGATGGCGCTCGCCGTGCCGCCACGATGCAGGTTTGAACGGAAGTCGCCATCGGCGCCCTGCCGTTCCATCGCCGCGACAACCTTGTTGCCGATCACAAAGGCGCGGATATCGCTGCCCTTGGCTTCCTTGATGAATTCCTGAACCAGGATGTTCACATTGGCCCCGCGAAACGCCTCAATTACCGAACGCGCGCTATTTTCGGTTTCGGCCAAGACCACACCGATGCCCTGTGTTCCTTCGAGCAGTTTGATGACGACCGGCGCGCCGCCCACCATCTGGATGACTTCGCCGGTCTGGCGCGGATCATGGGCGAATGCCGTCACCGGCAGTCCCAGCCCCTTGCGTGCCAATATCTGCAGGCTGCGCAGCTTGTCGCGCGAACGTCCGATCGCGACGCTTTCGTTGAGCGGCCAGATCTTCATCATTTCAAACTGGCGCAGCACGGCCAGCCCGTAAAAGGTGACCGACGCGCCGATACGCGGGATGACCGCATCATAGCGCTTGATCTTCTCGCCCTGGTAGAACGCCTCTGGCCGGTGCGAGGTGATGTTCATCGTCACCCGCAATGTATTCAATATATCGATGTCGTGCCCCCGCGCCCTGGCCGCTTCGGCAAGGCGTTGGTGCGAATAAAGCCCGGCATTGCGCGCGAGCATTGCGATTTTCATTTTTCCTCCGATGGCGCGGGCTTTCCCAGCACCCATTTACGTCCGCTGTTCACGACCAGCAGGCCCCGGCGCAATGCCCGCCGCCCTATAAGGACGGGAAAGGCCATCGACCTGCGGTTCGCCAGCGTCAGTTGCGATTTCCAGCACAATCTACCGAGGCAGATTTGCGTTTCGATGACAAAGCGATGTTGCCGCTCCCCGTTCGAACTGCGCACCTGTCGCCTGTCCACCAAAGCGGCTTCGAAACGACGGGGCTTGTCTCCCGGAAAGGGACGAAACCAGAATTCAACCCATTCCATGCCATCTTTTTCGAACGGCCTGACGCGGGTTGCGTGGATTGACGAGGTAGCGGCGCCCGTATCCATTTTCGCATGGATTGCGGCGAGCCCCAGCCCTGGCAGGTCAACCAGTTCGCACCAACCAATTTCAGCCTTGGCACGCACCGGCTTTTTGCGCCGCGAACGGGGCAGGTCTGAAGGCGCGGCCATCAACTGGCTTATTCTGGCTGGTCTGAATTCCCGGTATCGTCAGGCTCAACCTTTTCAGGCTCGCCCGATTTTTCCGGTTCGATGGCCTTCACGGCCGCATCCAGATCGGTCTTTTCCTCGTCGCTTTCGGGTTTGGCCTTGGGCGATGGTTTGGGCCCGGGCTTGCCGTCGGCTTTCTTGCCATCAACCGGCGTTTCTGCCGTATCGTTGCCAACAACCTTGCCGAGCGGTTTGATCATCCGTTCAAACTGTTCGCGCATAACGGCATCGACCGCCGGGCCGATATCGCTTGTCTTGAACCGCATATAGCCGCCGACGACATAGGAAAAGCTGATCCGCGTGCCGGCGCCGCTTTTCAACGGTTCCATGGCTATCGTCAAAGTGCCGGTGGCAGCTTCGGCCTGCAACGGCCCAAGGCTTCCGCGCATGCGAAGCACCCTGCCCGGCTGCGAGAACAGCACGCGCATATGCTCGACACTGCCTTTGGTGACGATCTTTCCGTCCTTGTCCTTTTCCTGGAACAATTCGCAGAAGCAGCCGCCGGCCTGTGGATCGATATAAAAACCATCGGTACTGCCGGACCAGCTATGCGCCGGGTTCCACCAGTCCTTTGGTGCGAGGAGCCTTTTCCAGACATCCTCCGGCTTTGCCAGCACATCGGCTGCATGGAGGGTCGAGAAACCTTGCTCGGTCATGGTCTTGACTTCTGCCTGGGCAGAGGTCGTGAACAGCGCCAAGGATGCGGCGCCCATTGCGATATATTTGATCATGCGCCCTGATAGCCGTGCAGCCCCCTGCTCGGCAATGAAGATTGCACTGGAAGGCCTGGCTTAGCCCAATATGGCTGCGATTGCCCTGGTCACTTCGTCGATATCAGCCATGCCATCGACCTTGCTCACCAATCCACGCGCTTCATAGATCGGCAGGATCGGTTGGGTCTTAGCGCGATATTCGGCCATACGGGTGCGCACGGTTTCTTCATTGTCGTCTGGACGGCGCTTGAACTCGGTCGAGCCGCATTTGTCGCAGACGCCATCCTTGGCCGGCTTCTTGAAGGTGTCGTGATAGCCTTCGCCGCAATTGGCGCAGGTGAAACGGCCCACAATGCGCTCAACGAGTGCGTCTTCGTCGACCGCGAGTTCGATAACATGGTGCAGCGTGCGGCCGCGGGTTTCTAGGATGCTGTCGAGGGCATGCGCCTGCGCCTCGGTCCGCGGATAGCCGTCAAAGATCACACCGGTTTCAGGAGCCAGTTGGTCAAGCGCTTCACCGATGATTCCGGAGACGATCTCGTCCGAAACCAGCTCGCCTGCATCCATCACCGCCTTGGCCTTGAGGCCGATCGGCGTTCCCGCCTTCACCGCCGCGCGCAGCATATCGCCAGTCGACAGTTGCACCATGCCGCGCGTACCGACCAATATGCCAGCCTGCGTTCCCTTGCCGGCACCCGGAGGGCCGAGAAGAATGATGTTCAGCGTCTTGCTCACTTTGCCCCGTCCCTTGTTATCATTGAGCTTGCTGGATCAGCGTCCGCGATTGCCCTTGAGTTTCGCTTTCTTCAGCAGGTCGCCATATTGGTGCGCCATCAGATGGCCCTGGATCTGCGCGATCGTGTCGACCGTCACGTTCACGAGGATCAACAGGCTGGTGCCGCCAAGCACGAAGAACTGCGTCTGACC